>CAMEIK010000032.1 GCA_945918315.1 uncultured Clostridia bacterium | reverse complement strand
TCCTCTGTTTTCCAAAGGTTCGGCTGAGGAAAAATCCCTCGCCACCGGCTCTTGCTGAATTTTGATATGTTGCCCTAAATCTGAAAAGAATGGTATATGATATTTCGGCAAACGCTAAAAAGTTCTGCATTATGCTCTGGAAAAATTGAACACAATGTGATAGAATGACAAAAATGAAAAATAAGGAGACAGATCGCATGAGCAGAGCGGACGAGCTTTACAAGGCAACCTGCCGGGACATTCTGGAAAACGGCTTTTCGGACGAAGGACTTCCTGTGCGCCCCCACTGGGCGGACGGAACCCCTGCCCATACCATCAAGAAATTCGGTGTGGTGAACCGGTATAACCTGGCGGAGGAATTTCCCATTATGACCCTGCGCAGGACCTACTGGAAATCCGCGGTGGATGAACTGCTGTGGATCTGGCAAAAGAAATCCAACCGGATTGCGGACCTTGGCAGTCATGTCTGGGATGAGTGGGCAGGGCCTGACGGTACCATCGGCAAGGCCTACGGCTACCAGCTGGGTATCAAGCACCAATACCCGGAAGGTATGTTTGATCAGGTGGACCGGGTGCTCTATGACCTGAAGCACAATCCCAATTCCCGGCGGATTCTGACCAATATCTATACGTTCCAGGACCTGCATGAGATGAACCTGTACCCCTGCGCCTACTCTATGACCTTCAATGTCACCGGAAATACCCTGAACGCCATTCTGAACCAGCGCTCCCAGGATATGCTCACCGCCAACAACTGGAACGTGGTGCAGTACGCCGTTCTGGTTCATATGATGGCCCAGGTTTCCGGTCTTCAGGTAGGAGAGCTGGTTCATGTGATTGCCGACTGCCACATCTATGACCGTCATATCCCAGCGGTGAAAGCGATGCTGGAACTGGATGGCTTTGAAGCGCCCAAATTCCATGTGGATGAAAGTGTTACGGATTTCTATGCCTTTACCAAGAATTCCTTCTCCATGGAGAATTATCAGTACCACCCCTTTGATTTTGAGATTCCCATGGCGATCTAGGAGGCAGGTATGGAGCTGATTGTCGCGGTATATGACGGCTGGGGGATTGGCAGGGACGGTACCCAGCCGGTTGCCCTCAGCGCGGACCGAAAGTTCTTCCGGGAAACCACCCGGGGCGCGGCGGTGATTGCCGGCCGCCGGACGGTGGAAGATTTTCCCGGAAAAAAGCCTCTGCCGGGACGGGAAAACTTCCTGTTAAGCAGAAGCGGCGGGGAGTACCCCGGGTTTACAGTGTGCGCGTCCGTTCAGGAGGTTCTGGAACGGACAAAGGATATGGCCCGTGTTTTTGTGATTGGCGGCGGCAGCGTGTACGCGCAGTTTATGGATGTGTGCGACCGGGCCTATGTTACCAAGGTCCATACACGGGTGCTGTCGGATACCTGGTTCCCCGATCTGGACGCGGATCCCCGTTGGAAGCTGGAAAGGGTTCTTCAGTCGGGAGAGGAAGACGGAATTCCTTATGAAATGTGCCTGTATGTGAAAGCAGGATGAATGGATACGCCCGCGGAAAGTACATCCGCGGGCGTAATACTACTTTTTATGGCGTTTTGCGGGAGCCGAATTTTGCTTTTTTACGGCAGCAGGTTTACCTGGACCTGTTGGGGCGCTTTTCGCGGCGGACTTGGAAACCGCCGGTTTTGCTTTCGTTTCCTTCGGCGGCCAGGGGCGAATCAGGCATTTTGGTCCGGTGCCGATTAGGTCTTCCCGTCCGGCCTTTTGGAGTGCCTCCCGAACGAGACTGTAATTGACGGGATTCCGGTACTGGATCAGGGCCCGCTGCATGGCCTTTTCATGGGGGTCCGTGGGAATATAGACTTTTTCCATGGTTCTGGGGTCCAGCCCTGTGGCGTACATCACCGTGGAAAGGGTGGAGGGAGTGGGGTAGAAGTCCTGGACCTGTTCCGGATTGTAGCCCATGTCCCGGATGTACTCTGCCAGGGCGATGGCGTCCGTCAGGGTAGAGCCGGGATGGCTGGACATCAGATAGGGGACAAGGTACTGCTTCATCCCGAATTCCTGGTTCAGCCGGAAGTATTTCTCCACAAACCGGTTGTACACCTCGTTCTTTGGCTTTCCCATCCGGGCCAGCACCCGGTCGGAAACATGCTCCGGGGCTACCTTCAGCTGCCCGGAAATATGGTACTTTACAAGCTCCCGGAAGAATGTATCTTTTTTATCCGCCAGCAGATAATCAAACCGGATGCCGCTGCGTACAAACACTTTCTTCACTCCGGGCAAGGCCCTGAGTTTGCGCAGCAGCGCGACGTAGTCGCTGTGATCCGCGTCCATGTTTTTGCAGGGGGTGGGGTAGAGACACTGCCGACCGCCGCAGGCGCCCTTGGACATCTGCTTTTTGCAGGCGGGGTGGCGGAAGTTGGCGGTGGGTCCGCCTACATCGTGAATGTAGCCCTTGAATTCCGGGTCTTTCACCATGATCTCCGCTTCCCTGAGAATGGACTCGTGACTTCGGATCTGGACAATCCGCCCCTGGTGGAAGGTCAGGGCGCAGAAGGAGCAGGCACCGAAGCAGCCCCGGTTGCTGACCAGACTGAACTTGACCTCCTCGATGGCTGGTACGCCTCCGGCCTTTTCGTAGCTGGGATGATAGGTACGCATATAGGGAAGGTCATATATTTCGTCCATTTCCTCCGTGGTCAGGGGCTTCTGAGGCGGATTCTGGACAACATATTTCTTTCCGTACCACTCCGCCATCCGCTTTGCGGTAAAGGGGTCACAGTTTCCGTACTGGATCCGGAAGGATTCGGCGTATTTGCGCTTGTCGGACTTTACTTCATCGAAGCTGGGAAGCAGAATGGTGGGAAGACTGTCGTCAGGCTGGTTGGTTTTGAACACCGTTCCGTCCACATAGGTGATATCCTTTACGTCCATTCCGGCGTTCAGAGCATCGGCAATCTCCACCACGCTCCGTTCCCCCATGCCGTACATGAGAAGATCCGCCTGGCTGTCCAGCAGAATGGAGCGCTTCATTTTATCCGACCAGTAGTCGTAGTGGGCAAGGCGACGCAGGCTGGCCTCTATGCCGCCGATGAGAATGGGAACATCCTTATAGGTCCGGCGGATCAGGTTACAGTAAACAATGGTGGCGTAATCCGGCCGTTTCCCCATGACACCGCCGGGGGTAAAAGCGTCGGTTTTCCGGCGGTGGCAGGTGACGGAATAATGATTCACCATGGAATCCATATTGCCGCCGGAAACAAGAAAGGCCAGCCGGGGCGGGCCAAACACGTTGATGGATTCAGGATTCTTCCAGTCCGGCTGAGAGATGATTCCCACACTGTAACCGTGGTGCTCCAGGACCCGGCTGATGATGGCATGGCCAAAGGAGGGATGATCCACATAGGCATCCCCGATCACATATACAAAGTCACACTGGACCCAACCCCGGGCTTCCATTTCCTCCCGGGTCACAGGCAAAAAAGCCATAGCTTCCTCCCTTTATTCTGCACTCTTTTTTATCAGCTTGCTGTATATTCTTTCCATGAACCAGGGCTCTGAGACCTTTTGGGGCAGCTCGTCGATGGGGATCCAGGCAACGCCGGTGTTTTCGTCGGGCTTGCACCGCAGGGGAGAAAAGGGGTCCGCCTCAAACAGGTAGGTCACATTCAGGTGCAGATGGGTGGACACATACTGCCCCCGCTTCTCGTGGCCGTCCACACTGAGAATTTCCAGGGAGAATATACCGGGATGCAGAAGCTTCAGCCCATCAATCCCGCTTTCCTCCATTGCTTCCCGCCGGGCAACATTGCACAGATCCCTTTCACCGTCAGCGTGGCCCCCGGTCCAGGCCCAGGAGTTGTAGAGCCTATGGAAAGCCATCAGCACCTGCTTCCGGTCTGGACTGACGATCCAGGCAGACGCGGTAAGATGGGCGGCAGAGCATTCCCGGCTGTACAGGTCAATTCCGCTGTCCAGCCAGGCAAGAAGCTGCTGCTTGTCCTTCTCTTCCTGCTCGTTCTCCGGACGGTAGGAGGCGATTTGTTCCCGAAGTTCCATTATTTGTGCTCCAGCTTCTTCTTTTTACCGTCGGGCCCTACAATATAGGTGTTTTCCAGCTGCCCAACCAGGTTGGCCTTAACCGAGTCAATGTAGATTCTGCGAAGCTTGTCCCGCTCCTGGATTTCCTCCGGAGACAGCCCCTCTTCCTTTGCTTTCTTTGCCAGGGCGTTGATCCGCCCGATCACTTCCTGCATGTTCATATCCATATCCTCACACATACCGGCGGATGATGACACTGATCCGCCCTTTTTTTGTTTCGCCGCCCACCCGGGCCAGCTGTATTTTGCCCAGACCCCGTACGGAAATCCTGGCGCCCTCCGAAACCTGCTTGTCGGGCTTTTCACAGGGCAGGCCGTCAATGGCCGCTTTTCCGGCGGCAACATATTGGGCGGCCAGGCTTCGTCCGATGCGGAAGCCCGAACTGATGACACTGTCCAGGCGCAGGGACGCCAGGGTGTCCCGCAGTTCCTTCGTTTCCGGTTCCTGTATCTGGACGGAGGAAAGGCAAACCTGTTTTAAGTGGAGTGCCGTTCGACCGGCGCTGGAGAAGCTCTGAAGCAGGTAGGGGGCGATCTCCGTCGTGACAAAGAAATCCGCGGAGCCGCTGCCAACGCAAATGTCCCCGATGGTTTCCCGGGCAATTCCCGCGCCCATCAGCGCGCCCAGAATATCCCGGTGGCTCAGCTTGTCCCCGTGAAAATAATCCGCGTGGATGCAAACCAGCGGGCTGTCCTCACCCAGCAGCCAGCTTTCATCCAGATAATCCGGAAGATACACAAGCATTTTCCGTTCCGCGTCTGGGTAGCCGCCGAAAGAATGCAGACCTTCGGCATTGCCAAAGAGAAACCGGGCCAGCTCCTGCTCCCTGGGGGAGAGAAAGGCGGTGGTGGCGGGAATACACTTGCGCGTTCCGGATTGGATTTTATCGAAGACCTTAGCCAGGAGCATACGGTCTTCCGGGGTTTTTCCTATTTTTTCAATCTGACTTCGGTCCATAGAATCACCACGGGTCATTATACCATATCTTTTCCGGTTCGCAAAGAAGTTTTTCTTGTGCCCGGGAGATTTGTGGGGTATAATGGAGACGATCCATATTGCAAGGAGAAAAAGGATGGTTATTGGAATTATCGGCGGCGGCGCCTCCGGCATGGCGGCGGCTCTGTCGGCGGCGGAAGATCAGGACACACAGGTGGTGCTGATGGAGCGCCAGGCAAGACTGGGGCGGAAGCTGCGGGCCACCGGCAACGGGCGCTGCAACCTGAGTAATCTGCGTGCCGGAAAGACAGGCTATCATGGGGAGGAGGCTGGTTTCTGGCGGTTTGCCCTGAACCGGTTTTCCCCGGAGGAAACCCTTGCCTGGTTTCGGCAAATGGGCCTTTATACCGTGGCGGAAGCAACGGGCCGGGTGTACCCCTATTCCGATCAGGCCAATTCCGTGGCGGACATTCTGCGTTTTGCTCTGGAAAAGCCGAATATTACCGTGAAGCTGGGATTTGAAGCGGAAAAAATCCGAAAGACCGCCGACCGCTTTCGGGTGGAAAGCAAAGAAGAAACAGTGGAATGTGACCGCCTGATTGTTGCCTGCGGCGGACTGGCGGGAACGGGCCTGGGCGGCAGCATGTCCGGCTATAAGCTTCTGCGCGCTTTGGGTCACCACAGCACGAAGCTGCGGCCCAATCTGGTACAGCTGCGCTCCTCCTGGGGCGCCCTCCCATCCTTAAAAGGGGTTCGGACAAACTGTGCTGTTTCCGTTTTCCGGGACGGCGAGTTGTTTGCCGGGGGCGGGGGAGAGCTGCAATTTACGGAATACGGCCTTTCCGGCCCGGTAATCTTTGAAGTGTCCCGGGATGTATGCCAGGGCGGGGGCGACTGGACCTGCCGGCTGGATTTTCTTCCGGAGCTGACCGGGCAAACCCTGACGGAGGAGCTGCTGCGCAGAAAGAATACGCATTTACCCGCTTCGGAACTGTTTACGGGAATTCTCCATAACCGCCTGGGCAGAGTGCTGACCGGGGAAGCCGGGATTTCCCAGCAGGGGCTTATCCGGGATATTCCGGAGGAAGCCCTTGCCCTGGCCGCGGAAAGGGCAAAGTCGCTGGAAGTGACCCTGACCCAGCCCATGGGCATGGACGCTGCCCAGGTAACGGCGGGAGGTATTTGTACAGAGGAATTTTTCGAAGAAACCATGGAAAGCCGCCTGGTCCCCGGGCTGTATGCCTGCGGCGAGGTGCTGGATGTGGACGGAGACTGCGGCGGCTACAACCTGCAGTGGGCCTGGAGCTCCGGGCGTCTGGCAGGAGAAAGCGCCGGAAGGAGTAAAGCATGATACGACTGCGGGATATTTCTGTGCCTGCCGAGCATGATGTGAGTCAGCTTCGGTATGAAGCATCCAGAATTCTGAAAATACCCGGCTCTAAAATCCGGGAGCTGACCATTGTCCGCCGCTCCGTGGATGCCCGGAAGAAGCCGGAGGTTCGGATTATCTATACCGTGGATGTCCGTGTGGAGGGAAACGAGAAAAAGCTCCTGATGAAGGCCGGGAGCCGCCGGGCGGAGCTGGCCCCCACATATCGCTATACCGTGCCGAAAGCCCCCAAAGCGGCACAGCGGCCTGTGATTGTGGGCTTTGGCCCTGCCGGAATGTTTGCAGCCCTGGTATTGGCGATGTCCGGACAGTGCCCCCTTGTCCTGGAACGGGGAGACGATGCCCTGACCCGAAAGAAGAAGGTGGAGGCTTTCTTTTCGGGAGAGGCTTTGGACCCTCAGAGCAATGTGCAGTTCGGCGAGGGGGGCGCCGGAACCTTTTCCGACGGAAAGCTGAATACCGGTGTCAATAATCCCCGGATTCACTGGATTCTGGAACAGTTTGTGAAAGCGGGAGCGGGAGAGGATATTCTCTACGACGCCAAGCCCCATGTGGGGACGGACGTTTTGGTGGAGGTTGTACAGTCCATCCGCCATCGGATCGAAGCACTGGGAGGCGAGGTCCGTTTCCGCACCCAGGTGGCGGGCCTGCACCAGACAGAGAACCGGATTACAGGTATCACAATCCAGAACGGGGAGGAGATACCCTGTGACCGGGTGATTCTGGCCATCGGCCACAGCGCCCGGGACACCTTCCGGATGCTGGAGGGGATGGGCGTTCCCATGGAACCTAAGCCCTTCGCAATGGGCGCCCGGATTGAGCATCTGCAAAATAATATTGATATTGCCCAGTATGGCGGGGAAAATCCGGCCCTTCCTCCTGCGGACTATAAGCTTGCGGAGCATTTGGAGGACGGAACGGTGTATACCTTCTGTATGTGCCCCGGCGGATATGTGGTGGCGGCGGCATCGGAAGAGGGGGGCGTGGTCACAAACGGTATGAGCAATTCCGACCGTGGCGGCGAAAACGCCAACGCGGCGCTGCTGGTGACGGTCCGCCCGGAGGATTTTCCCTATCCCGGCCCTCTGGGAGGCATGGTCTGGCAGCGGGAGATCGAGGAGCGTGCCTACAAAGCGGCAAACGGCTACCGGGCCCCAGCCCAGACCCTTGGGGATTTCCTGGCCGGGAAGCCAAGCACCGGTCCGGGAGAGGTGAAGCCCACCTACCGCCCCGGGGTTACCTGGTGTGACCTGAATACCGTTCTGCCGGAAACCATCACGAAATCCATGAAGCAGGCCCTGCCCGGGCTGGAGAACCGGCTGCATGGATTTGCGGACCCAAACGCGGTGCTGACCGCCCCGGAGACCCGCAGTTCTTCCCCGGTGCGTATCCTTCGGGGGGAGGACCGGCAGTCGAAGCTTCGGGGATTGTACCCTGCCGGGGAGGGCGCGGGCTATGCCGGAGGAATCATGTCCGCGGCAATAGACGGCATGCTCTGTGCCGAGCAAATTCTGGAAGAGATTCGGGAGGAAGCCAAATGACGGATAAAGAGATTCATAAAATACTCCGCCACAGATTCGCAAAGGCAGGCTGGACACTGCTGATCTACTATGGGATTATGAATGTTATGGTCATTATGGCGATGTTTGCCCAGGGGATCGGGGGCGCTCTGGAAGCGTTTTCCGCGGGAAAGCTCCCGGATCCTGTGGAGATTACTTCGGTTGTGGCGGATAATGCCTGGGGCTATCTGTACGCCGCTGCCGTGGGCCTTGTGATTCTCGTGGGCTGGAAGGGGCTGCCTTTCCTGAGCAGAGAAATCTGGCATTCGGAAAAGCGGATGAACCCGGCCTCCTTTTGCGCGATTACCTGTGTTTTTGTCAGTGCCCAGCTGGTGTTTTCGGTTCTGACCAGCGTGCTGAACGCACTGCTCAGTCCTCTTGGTGTAGACATCACTGCCTCCGTTGAGGCGGCAACCATGCAGGAGGGCAGTATCAGTATGCTTCTGTACGGGGCCCTTATCGCGCCTGTGACTGAGGAGATCCTGTTCCGCGGTTTGGTTCAGAGTACATTCCGACCCTATGGAAAGCGTTTTGCCATTCTGGCGTCCGCGTTCCTCTTTGGAATGTTCCATGGTAATCTGGTGCAGACACCCTATGCTTTGGCAGTGGGACTGGTGCTGGGATACGTTGCCGAGGAGTATTCCCTGGGCTGGTGCGTAGTGCTGCATATGTTCAATAATCTGGTTCTGGGTTATCTGCTGCCGGAGCTGGCCGGGATGCTGCCCGGGAATGCCGGAGAGCTTCTGCAGGGAGGCATTTTGCTGGCTGTCTCCGTCGCGGCGCTGGGGGTAATCATTGCCAATATCCAAACGATCCGGGACTACCGGGAGGAAAACCGGATGGACGGAAGATGTCTGACCTGCTTTTTTACCAATGCCGGAACGATTGTTTTTATTCTGGTTTTCGCGGCCAATATGGTGATGATGCTCTCCCTGTGATGGCAGCATGATGCGTCAGAGCACGGGGGCGTATCTCCGCTTTTCGCT
>CAMEIK010000031.1 GCA_945918315.1 uncultured Clostridia bacterium | reverse complement strand
GCCGCCCCAGGCTCTGGTGGCGGAAAAGCCCCGCCGGCCCAAGAAAGAAGGGCCTCCAAAGGCGGCTGACAAAAAAGACATTGACAAAACTCCCGCCCGGGAGTATTCTGACCGGGCGGATGTTCTTTCTTCTCTTTCACCGGAGGAACAGGCAATCGTCCGGTGCCTGATGCCGGGGGAGTGCCCGGTGGATGAGGTAATTGCCGGAAGCGGCATGCCGGCAGGAAAGGTGCTGGCATTGATGACGCTGCTGGAAGTGAAAGGCATCCTCATCCGGCGGCCGGGGAAACGGGCCGCCCTGAAACCACAACAGTAGGAAACGGAGACTATTCATGGCAAAACCTTCTAATCTTGTGATCGTGGAGTCGCCCTCCAAGGCGAAGACCATCGGAAAATATCTTGGGCCGGACTATGTGGTGAAGGCCAGCATGGGCCATCTGCGGGATCTGCCCAAGAGCACCATGGGTGTGGACCTGGAACACAATTTTACTCCCCGGTACCAGCCGGTGCAGGGCAAGGAGGACCTTATCCGGGAGCTGAAAACGGCTGCCGCCAAGGCGGACACTGTGTACCTGGCAACGGACCCTGACCGGGAGGGAGAGGCCATTTCCTGGCACTTAAAGGAGCTTTTGGAGCTTCCCGACGGAAAGACCCAGCGGGTCACCTTCAATGAGATTACCCAGAACGTGGTGCGTCAGTCCATTCAGCATCCCCGGGGGATTGACTACGATCTGGTGGATGCCCAGCAGGCCCGGCGGATTCTGGACCGGATTGTGGGCTATGAGCTGTCCCCGCTGCTGTGGAAAAAGATTCGCCGGGGCCTGTCCGCCGGACGGGTCCAGTCCGTAGCCACCCGGATGGTGGTGGACCGGGAAAACGAGATCCGGGCCTTCCAGCCCAGGGAATACTGGTCCCTGGATGTGACGCTGCAAAGGCTCCAAAAGCCCGGCTCCTTTGTGGCCCGGTACTACGGCGGGGAGAAAAAGCGGGAGCTGGAAAATGCGGCGCAGACCCAGGCAGTGATCGACGACATCCAGGGAAAGGAATTCACCGTCACCAATGTGAAGAAGGCGGAGAAAAAGCGTTCCGCCGCCCCTCCCTTTACCACCTCCACCTTGCAGCAGGAGGCTTCCCGGAAGCTGAATATGACCCCCAAGCGGACCATGATGCTGGCCCAGCAGCTCTATGAGGGCGTGGATGTGGCCGGTGAGGGGACTCTGGGTCTCATTACCTATATGCGTACCGACTCCCTGCGGTTGAGCGACGAAGCCATGGCCGCGGCTGCCGAGTTCATCCGGGGCCGCTACGGCAAGGAATACTATTACGGGAAATTCCATGTGTACAAGACCAAGGCCGGGGCCCAGGATGCCCACGAGGCCATCCGGCCCACCCATGTGGAGCTGGACCCGGAGCGGGTTCGCTCCAGCCTGACCCTGGACCAGTATAAGCTCTACAAGCTGATCTGGAGCCGGTTCCTGGCCAGTCAGATGGCAAACGCCGTCTACGATACGGTGGCCATTGATACGGAGTGCGCGGGACATGTGTTCCGGGCCACCAATCAGAGTCTCCGGTTCCCCGGCTTTATTGCCGTGTACGAAGAGGGCCGGGATGACGACGGGGAGCCTCTGGGCTCACCGCTGCCGGAGCTGCAGGTGGGGGAAAAGGCCACGGCCTCCAAAATCGAAAAGCAGCAGCACTTTACCCAGCCCCCCGCCCGGTTTACCGAGGCGACCCTGGTAAAGGCCATGGAGGAAAAGGGTGTGGGCCGTCCTTCCACCTACGCCGCCACCATCTCCACCATTGAGGACCGGGAGTATGTGGAAAAGAAGGAAAAGCACCTGGTTCCCACCCCTCTTGGCGAGGTGGTTACGGGGCTGATGGTGGACAGGTTCCGGGACATCATTGACGTGGAGTTCACCGCCAATATGGAAAGCCGCCTGGACCAGGTGGAAGAGGGCAAACAGAACTGGGTGGACCTGCTGGGAGAATTCTACAAGGACTTTGAAAGGGAGCTGCAGGCGGCGGAAACCGCTCTGGAGGGTGTCCGGCTGAAGGTTCCCGAGGAGGAGACCGACGAAATCTGCGAGGTCTGCGGCAGGAAAATGGTCATCAAGACCGGACGCTTCGGCAAATTCCTGGCCTGCCCCGGATTCCCGGAGTGTAAATTTACCAAGCCCCTGGTGGAGCGGATGCCCGGCCGGTGCCCCAAGTGCGGCAGCGGAATCCTGAAGCGCCGGTCCAAGCGGGGCTTTGCCTACTATGCCTGCGAGCGGGGAGCGGAATGCGGCTTTATGACCTGGGACGTGCCCACCGCCGAGGATTGCCCGGAGTGCGGCCAGACCCTGTTCAAGCGGTCCGGAAAGGGCCGGATGAAGCCCTTCTGCGTCAATCCCGACTGTTCCCGGTTCCTGCCTGAGGACAAGCGGGGCTACTATAAGAAGAAAACCGATGCGGCCCCCGGCGGGGAAGCAACCCCGGAGGAGCTGGAAGCGCCCAAAGCAGAGGCCTCCGGGAAGACCGGGACTGCCGGGAAGAAAACAGCCTCCGCCAGGAAGACAGCGGCAGCGAAAAAGACCGCCGGGATAAAAAAGACCGGAACAAAAAAGACCGCTGCCGGGAAGAAGACCGGCAGCAAGAAGGAGCCGGGCGTATGACGGTAAAAGTGATCGGCGCGGGCCTTGCCGGGTCCGAGGCCGCCTGGCAGCTGGCGAACCGGGGGTTTTCGGTGGCGCTGTATGAAATGAAGCCGGAGAAGATGACCCCCGCCCACCACAGCCCGGATTTTGCCGAGCTGGTGTGCTCCAATTCCTTCCGGGGAGACCGGCTGGAAAACGCCGTGGGTCTTCTGAAGGAGGAGCTGCGCCGGTGCGGCAGCCTGATTATGGCCTGCGCCGACGCCACCCGGGTGGAAGCGGGAGGCTGTCTGGCCGTGGATCGGCAGGGCTTTTCCGCCATGGTGACGGAAAAGGTTCGCAGCCACCCCAATATTACCGTGATCCCCGGGGAGATTACCCGGGTGCCGGAGGGCCCTGTGATCGTTGCCACCGGCCCGCTGACCTCCGACGCTCTCAGTGAGGCCATCGGCAGCTACTTCGGCACGGAGTACCTCCACTTCTTCGACGCCGCCGCTCCGCTGATCGCGGCGGATTCGGTGGATATGGAAAAGGCCTGGTGGCAGTCCCGGTATGACCGGGGGACACCGGATTATGTAAACTGCGCAATGAATCCCCAGGAGTACGCGGATTTTGTCCGGGAGCTGAGCACCGCTCAGGAGGCGGAGGTCCACGGCTTTGAGGACGCCAACGTGTTTGAAGGCTGCATGCCCGTGGAGGTCATGGCCCGCCGGGGTGCCGATACCCTGCGCTACGGTCCCATGAAGCCTGTGGGTCTGACGGACCCCCGGACGGGGAAGGAGCCCTGGGCGGTGGTCCAGCTTCGCCAGGACAACGCGGCAAAGAGCGTATACAATCTGGTGGGCTTCCAGACCCATCTGAAATTCGGGGAGCAGAAGCGGGTCTTTTCCATGATTCCCGGCCTGGAGAAGGCGGAGTTTCTGCGCTACGGAGTGATGCACCGCAATACCTTCCTCCAGAGCCCCCGGCTGCTGGACCGGTATTACGCTGACCGCCGGAATCCTATGGTGGCCTTCGCCGGGCAGATGACCGGGGTGGAGGGGTATGTGGAATCCACAGCCTCCGGCTTCCTGGCTGCTGTTGCCATGGCGGCAAGGCTCCGGGGCGCCCAGCCTCCGGATTTCCCCAAAACCACCGCCATCGGCGCTCTGGGGCTGTATATCAGCGATGAAGCGGTGACGGCGTTCCAGCCCATGAATATCAATTTCAGCATTATCGCGCCCCTGGAAAAGCGGGTGCGGAAGAAATCCGAAAAGAACGCCGCCATTTCCGCCCGGGCCCTGGAGGCCGTGGACGCGCTGGTGGCAGCGGGGTTTTAAACGGTGAGATAAAGCGCGCTGATAAATTGGAATTCACCGGCACGGCCTGAATTGACAATTGACAATTGACAGTTGACAATTATTGTGTCCCTACGGGACGATTTTGAAATGATTCCTGCTGTTTTCTGTCCAAATTATTTAATTTAAATCATCCCGAAGGGATTCCTTAATTGTCAATTTTCCATTGTCAATTGTCAATTAAATTTCAATTTACCGGTTTTCGGAAAGCGATACGTACAAATCAGGAACGCGCCCCGGGCGGGCGCTTCCGTAGAATCCAGCCAGAAAGAAGGGAATACTGAATGAAGATCATTCTTGATGCCATGGGCGGCGACCACGCGCCGGAAGCCCCCGTTCTGGGCGCCATTGAGGCCGCGAAGGCCTACGGTGTGGAGATCACCCTGGTAGGCCGCAGCGAAGCCATTCTGGAGGTTATGCGCAGCCACGGAATCTCCGACCTGCCTGCCGGAATGGAGATCGCGGGGGCCGAGGATGTGGTGGATATGCACGATGATCCCGGCTCCGTCATCCATAAACGGAAGAATTCCTCCATGGTGATCGGCCTGCGGCTGCTGGCCGAGGGACAGGGCGATGCCTTTGTGTCCGCCGGCTCCACAGGAGCGCTGCTGACCGGGGCTACGCTGATCGTAAAACGGGTGCGGGGAATCCGCCGGGCCGCCATGGGCCCTGCCATGCCCAACAAGGCGGGGGGAAAGACCGTGATTGTGGACTGCGGCGCCAATGCCGAGTGCACGCCGGAATTCCTGCTTCAGTTCGCGCTGGTTGGCTCCTTCTATGCCCGCAGGCAGCTGGGAATTGAGAATCCCAGAGTGGGCCTTCTGAACATCGGCACCGAGGACAGCAAGGGCACCCAGCTCCAGAAGGATACATACGCCCTTTTGAAGGCGGCGGACAAGGACGGCCTTCTTCACTTCACCGGCAATGTGGAAGCCCGGGATGTGCCTCTGGGGGCAGTGGACGTGGTGGTCTGCGACGGCTTCTCCGGAAACGTTCTGCTCAAAACCATTGAGGGCACGGCAATGTTCATGGGCAGCATGCTGAAGCGGGCCTTCAAGAAGAACCTTGCCTCCAAGCTGGGGTATCTGCTGTGCCGGTCCGGAATTCAGGACCTGACGAAGCTCCTTGACTACCGGGAGATTGGCGGCACCCAGTTCCTGGGCATCCGCAAGCCGGTTATCAAGGCCCACGGGTCCTCCGATGCCCTGGCCTTCCGCAACGCCATCAAGCAGGCGGCGGACGCGGCCCAGGGGGACTTTACCGCGGAGCTGGAGAAGAGCCTGGCGATTCTGGCGGAAAAGAAGGAGCGGACCAATGATTAAGGACCTGGAAGAAGCCATCGGCTACCGCTTTCACAATATTTCCCTGCTGCAGAATGCCCTGACCCATTCCTCCTATGCCAACGAGCATTGGCATAACAGCCTGCTCAGCAACGAGCGGCTGGAGTTTTTGGGGGACAGCATTCTGGGCATGGTGGTGGCGGAGTATCTGTACCGCAGCTTCCCAAACCGTCCGGAGGGGGAGCTGACCCGGATGCGGGCGGACATGGTCTGCGAAAGGACCCTGGCGAATGTAGCCAATACCATCCGCCTGGGGGACCATCTTCTCCTTGGCAAGGGGGAGGAGCGGTTCGGAGGCAGAAGCCGGGATTCCATTTTGGCCGATGCCATGGAGTCCGTGATTGCCGCCTGTTTCCTGGACGGGGGCATGGAGGCTGCCAGACGGTTTATCCGCAGCTTCATTCTGGTGGAGGTGCCGGTGACGGAATTTCACAACGCCGACTATAAAACGGAACTCCAGGAGCTTGTCCAGCAGAAGAAAAACCAGAGCCTCGTCTATACCCTGACGGGAGAATCGGGGCCGGACCACGAAAAGGTGTTTACCGTGGAGGTGGCGCTGAACGGCAGCGTCATCGGCGTGGGCCGGGGCAGCAGCAAAAAACGGGCGGAGCAGGATGCCGCCCGGACAGCCATCCGGGCGCTGACGGAAAAGGAAGCGTGAGGAATGGGGCGGCGCCCGGAAGCGCCAAAGAAAGAATGGCAGTAAGGGGAAATCATCATGGAGCTTTATGAGAAACTGAAAGAAGTGTGCAGGTGTTTTCGCATCGAGGATACCTATGTGGGCTACGAAACCATTCAGATGGGCAACGTAAACCAGACCTATAAGGTGAATTTCCTTCTGGCAGACGGCAGACCCAAATCCTTTCTGGTGCAGAATGTGAACACCTATGCCTTCCGGGACCCGGTAGGCCTGATGGAAAATATCGACAAGGTCACGGAGCATATCCGCGGCAAATGCCCCGGCCAGCTTTGCCTCCACTTTCATCACACCTGGGACCGGAAGACCTATGTGGAGGACGGGGAAAATTTCTGGCGGATGACCAATTTCATTCCCTCTGTTACCTATAATTCCGTCCAGGACCCCCGGATTATCCGCAGCGCGGGAAGGGCCTTCGGCGAGTTCCAGAACCAGCTTTCCGATTTTGATATCCACGCCCTGCATGAGACGATCCCCGGCTTTCACAATACCCGCCAGCGGTATGAAAAATTCCGTCAGGCGGTGGCGGAGGACAGTGCCGGACGGGCGCGGCAGGTCCGGGATGAGATTGCGTACCTGCTCAGTGTGGAGGACCTTGCCTGTACATTGACGGATCTTAACCGGCAGGGAAAGCTTCCCCTGCGGGTGACCCACAACGACACCAAGATCAATAACGTTCTGTTCAGCCCCGAGGACAACCGGGCGCTGGTGGTAATTGACCTGGACACGGTGATGCCGGGTCTTATGGGCCACGATTTTGGCGATGCCATCCGCTTTGCCGCCAACGAGGTGGAGGAGGATTGCCCCGACCCCCAGAAGGCAAAGGTGGACATGGAGGTATTCCGGGCCTTCTCGGAAGGCTTCCTGGAGATGACCGCGGACACCATGACCGATACCGAGGCCGACACCCTGGCCATCAGCTGCTTCTGCCTGACGGCGGAGCTGGCGGTCCGGTTTCTGGATGACTACCTCCGGGGGGACCCCTATTTTAAAATCAACAGCCCGGACCACAACCTGGTGCGTACCCGCTGCCAGATCGCTCTGTGCCGGGATATGCTTGCCAAGCGGGATGAGATGGAAACCATCATCCGCCGGTGCTTGAACCGATAAGAAAACAGCCCCTGTGTTCAAAACGCGGGGGCTGTTTTCGCGTACTGGGGAAAACTTTCCCTTGCTGTATCTGCCATGATGTGATATAATAAGACGAATACTGTAAGTATGCCCTTTTCTCCGGGAGAAAGGGACGGTTTACGACCAATGAATGAAACGGGATGTGTTTTTCGATGAACTCCTCGAAGAGACTTAATAGCAGGCTGAACGCGGTTTCCAAGGTGGCGCTGATTGTTATTCTGGATATTATCGCGACAATCGGGTCCTACTTCTTCGGCCTGTGGTTCCGGGCGGATTTCCATTTCGCGGAGATCGCTACCCGGCATATGGACGGGTACCTGCAGGCGATTTTGCCCTGGTGTGCCATCACGGTGCTGGTCTTCGCTCTGTTTAAGCTGTACAGCAGCATCTGGGTCTATGTCAGCGCCTCGGAGGTGTTCCGGATCGCCGGGGCTTATGTGGTGCTTGCGGTGGTTGGCGTATCCATCTTCGGCTTTGACGGGACCCCGATTCCCCGCTCCAGCATGGTGGTGGGCTACATGCTCAGCTTTATGTGTACGGTGGGCATCCGGTTTTCCTACCGCATGGCCCGGATGGCCATGCAGAAGCTGAGCCATATGGCCCATATGGGCGGAACCAAGCGGGTGATGGTCATCGGCGCGGGGGAGGCCGGAAGAACCCTGATTACGGAGTACGTCAACAGTGACTTTATCCATGACGAGGCGGCCTGTGTCATTGACGACAACCCTACCAAGCGCCACCGCCGGCTCTGCGGCATTCCCGTTGTGGGCGGCAGGCAGGAGATTCCCAGGGCGGTGAAGCGGTACCACATCGACAAAATTGTGTTTGCCATTCCCAGCGCCTCCGCTGTTACCCGGAAGGAGATTTTAGACATCTGCTCCACCACCGGCTGTGAGGTACATCTGCTTCCCGGCATCTACCAGATGCTCAACGGGGAGGTCAGCGTCAGCAAACTGCGGAAGGTGGACCCCCAGGATTTGCTTGGCCGGGACCCTGTGAATGTAAATCTGGATGAGCTGGCGGGCTTTATTTCCGGGAAGGTTGTCCTTGTCACCGGCGGCGGCGGTTCCATCGGCAGCGAGCTGTGCCGGCAGATTGCCCACCTGAAGCCGGCCCAGCTGATTATTTTTGATATATATGAGAATAATGCCTATGACATCCAGATGGAGCTGCACAGGACCTATCCGGAGCTGAATCTTCAGGTGCTGATTGGCTCTGTGCGGAATATGGCCCGGCTGGAAAGCGTCATGAGCACCTATCGTCCGGAGCTGGTGTTCCACGCGGCGGCCCACAAGCATGTGCCGCTGATGGAGGACAGCCCCAACGAAGCCATCAAGAACAATGTGTTCGGAACCTACAATATGGCGCTGGCTGCCAGCAAGTACGGCGTGAAGCGGTTCGTAATGATTTCCACGGACAAGGCTGTGAACCCCACCAACATCATGGGCGCCTCCAAGCGGCTGTGTGAGATGGTGGTGCAGATGATGAACCGGGAATCGGAGACGGAATTTGTGGCGGTGCGGTTCGGAAACGTGCTGGGCAGCAACGGCAGCGTGGTGCCCCTGTTTAAGAAGCAGATTGAGGCCGGGGGTCCGGTGACGGTGACCCATCCCGACGTGATCCGCTATTTCATGACCATTCCCGAGGCGGTGAGTCTGGTGCTTCAGGCCGGTGTCTATGCCCGGGGCGGCGAGATCTTCGTGCTGGACATGGGAGAGCCTGTGAAGATTGACACCATGGCCCGGAATCTGATCCGGCTCAGCGGCTATGAGCCGGATGTGGATATCAAGATCGAGTATACCGGCCTGCGTCCCGGAGAGAAGCTCTACGAGGAGCTGCTCATGAAGGAAGAGGGTATGCAGGAGACGGCAAACAAGATGATCCATATCGGCAAGCCCATTGATATGGACGACGAGCTGTTCAAAGAGCAGCTTTCCCGACTGGCCGTTGCCTGCCAGGAGGAAACGGAAGACATGAAGGACATTGTGGCCCGGATTGTGCCCACCTATCAGCGCAAGTCCCCGGCCGCCGCCGGCGAAAAATAAGCACGCGCGTATGGGCGTAACGCAACAGCCCTACAAATTGGGAATTTGGCGGCTTCGCCGAATTGACAATTGACAATTGACAGTTGACA
>CAMEIK010000030.1 GCA_945918315.1 uncultured Clostridia bacterium | reverse complement strand
TTTTTTATGGTTGAGATATTCACAGATTTGTGATATGCTGAGTTCAACAAATCGGAATCCGGGGAGGCGTTTATGATGAAGAATTATGTTGTCGAAAGTTACGAAAACTATAAGGAGGAAGAAAGGCTATCTACCAACAACGCTCGCAGAATCGAATTTTTAACCACCGTTAGGGTTTTGGACGAATTCGTAACCGATAAGAAAAAGATTCTGGACTGTGCCGCGGGAACAGGGATATATGCATTTTATTTTGCTGACAAGGGCCATCAAGTTACCGCCACCGACATTACACCCCGACACATAGAAGTGATTAAAAACATTGTAAGTACGAAACCCTACGAAATGGAAGCAAGAGTTTTAGACGCGACAAACCTGAGTATCTTTGAGGATGAATCCTATGATATCGTGTTGAACATGGGGCCGTTCTATCACTTGATACAGGAAGGAGATAGAGAAAAATGCTTTCAGGAATCATTGAGAGTATTGAAAAAGGGCGGTCTTCTGATTACATCCTACATCCCGAGGTATTTTGTTTTTCCGTATGTCGCTATGCAAAACGATTATTTTTTGGATGCAAAACTCGCACGGCAGTTAACCGAAACAGGAGTTATCCGTCACGATGACGAAAAATGCTTCTGGACAGATACTTATTTTTCGACGCCGGAAGAAATGGAAGCGCTGTATCATATGCATGGAATGGAAGTGCTGGAACATTTTGCCCAAGATGGCGCAACGGCACACTTCTCCGAGAAGGTAGATGGATGGAACGACGAGCAGTTCAAAATATGGTGCGATTATCATTACAGTATTTGCAGGCAGAAATCATTGTTGGGTGCCAGTAATCATGTCGTGATTATTGGGAGAAAATGAAGAAATGAATTGTCTGATTTCGGTTTTTCGGGGGTATCTATTCAGTAGCCAAAGTATTCTTCTGCGAATCATTTGAAAGACAGCAGAAAAAGCGGGAGAATGCCAGGTCAGTAGTGCGCTGCTTTATCGCAATGACACAGGCGACGGAATAGTTCCTTTCTGGGTAACTTCTCGTTGTGATTGTTTGCTTACTGATACCGAAATGATACTCCGTATGGTTACCTTTTACACGCAAAAACCTCTTTTGTCCACCATGGCAAGAGAGGTTTTCTTTTGCGTGATATTGCCGCGTTTTCTTGGGCAACACCGCACAAATGCGTCTGCGGATCTCAGCGGATCTTTTGCACCGGTTCTACAGTTTCAAAAATGGGAAATACATACAGTATTCCCTCATTTTTGAAACTTTGAACCGGCACAAAATCTCTCGCTGAGCTTCCTTGCCGATTTATGCGGTGTTGCCCTTGGCAAAATGATCTCAAAAAATGGGGACTTGGCGATTTTATCCTCTATTATCCAGAAGAAGACATAGTATTGCCGTGTTTCTCCGCTCCTTGGCTGAAAGGAACCGCTTATATGAGCAGGACATAAGCGGTTCCTTTTGGCAGATGAATGAAAAAATGTGGGGGCCTCTTGATGAGGCCCCCATGGGAAAATCAATCCATCTTTACATAGGTCAGGCAGATCCAGCCCTGGCTGATACGGCCCCATTTGACGCCGTCCACGGTCTGGGTTTCCTGAATGGTGACCCGGTCGCCCTTCTTCAGGGAACCGACGGTGTCGTAGTCGGTGCCGGCGCCGCTGCGGATATTGAGGCCGTTGCCGGTGACGGTGCCGTTGCCTGTAGTCGTGGTGGTGTTGTTATTGTTGGTTTCACCGTCTACATCCACATAATCCATGCAGATCCAGCCGCCGCTGGCATAGCCCCAGTAGGTGCCGTTAATCTTGATCCGTTCCTTGACAGTGACCTTGGTGCCTTTTGCCAGGGTCTTGACCCGGTCGTAGTTGGAGCCGGGGCCGGTGCGGACATTCAGACCGGCAGCCGCGGTTACCACACCGGTGCAGCCATTGGAGCCGTTATCGCCGTCCATGTACACATATTTCAGACTGACCCAACCCTTGTTGGTCTTGCCCCAACCATTGCTGGTTTCCGTAAAGGTCAGCCGGGTACCGTAAGAGTAGGAACCAACTTTGGTACCATCGATGCTGGCCTCACTACGGATGTTCAGCTCCTCAGTAGTCACAACACCGTAGGACTTTCCGGAAGTGGAGGTCTGGCTGCCGGAATTGTCGGGTTCCGTAGCCTTGGTAGTCTCCGTGGGAGTGTCGGCAGTGGGATCGGTGGAGGCGGGCGTGTCGGTGGAGTTGGAAGTGAGCGTAACATGGCTCATATCCAGCGCTTCACAGGGAACCCAGCCCTGGGTCAGATAGGCCCATTCAATGCCGTGGACCGTCTTGAGCATGAGAACCTCGGACTGAACACCGGCATCCAGCTGGGTGAGAATAGGGGCGGTGTTGCTGGGTGTGGAGCGGACATTGACCTGCTCCTTCACGATGGCGGTATTCTCTGGAATTTCAGGATCGGTGGTTGCGGAGGCCGCATCGGAGGATGGTGTGGTCGATTCATCCACCAGGTTGGGAAGATTTCCGGTATCTTCGGTGGGATCGGGATCCTTGCCAATGCCGAAGCAGCCGGCAAGCAGCGAAGAAAGGAGCACCAGCGCTGCGGTCAGAGTAAGCAGCCGGCGCAGAGCTATTTTTTTCGTGCAGGGGTAATTCATATCGTTACCTCCCTTTCTATATTTCTTTACGCTATTATAACCGTTCCCCCTGTGGATTGTCAATAGGATAAGAATTTATTAATAATTCACTTCTTTCCAGAAAATCCATATTTTACCCTTATGCAAAGCGTACAAATCGGGATGGATGGTGCCTGCTTGCCACTTGACAAGGTGCGGGGTTGAATGATACTATATAAACAATCCGCGATGAAGGGGAAGAGTACCTTAGATGTCCTCCAGAGAGCCCGGGTCACTGGCTGGAAGCCCGGACGGAACCATTTTGGGGAAAGTGCGCCCGGGAGCGGGGAATAATCAAAGGGATAAATGAGAGTGGAACCGCGGTCATTCACCGCCTCTTGTACGGAATGTATAAGAGGCGTTCTTTTATGGCAACACCGCACAAGATCTCTCGCTGAGCTTCCTTGACGGTTTATGCGGTGCCGCCCATCAAGTATACCTGCTAATACTATGGATGTTTTGGAAAGGAGACCCCTTATGTATCTGTATAATTCTCTGACCCACAAAAAAGAACTGTTTGTGCCCAATCACCCGGACCTGGTGAAAATGTATACCTGCGGCCCAACGGTGTATCACTATGCCCACATCGGCAACCTCCGCTCCTACATCATGGAGGATGTGCTGGAAAAATCCCTGCGCTATCTGGGCTACAATGTGAAGCGGGTAATGAACATCACCGATGTGGGCCATCTTGCCTCCGATGCCGATACCGGCGAGGATAAAATGCTCAAGGGTGCCCGCCGGGAGCACAAGACGGTGATGGAAATCGCGAAATACTACACCGACGCCTTTTTCTCTGACTGCGATAAGCTGAATATCAAGCGGCCCGATGTGGTGGAGCCTGCTACAAACTGCATTCCCGAGTATATCAATATGGTCAGCACCCTCCTGGACAAGGGAAGCGCCTATATCGCCGGGGGAAATGTGTATTTTGATACCTCCACGCTGAAGGAGTATTATGTCTTCAATGACCATGACCAGGAGGATCTGGCCGTGGGCGTCCGAGAGGGCGTGGAAGAAGATCCCAACAAGCGGAACAAAAATGACTTTGTTCTTTGGTTTACCAAATCCAAGTTTGAGGACCAGGCCCTCAAGTGGGACTCTCCCTGGGGCGTGGGGTACCCTGGCTGGCATATTGAGTGCTCCTGCATCTCTATGAAGCACCTGGGTGAGGATCTGGACATTCACGCCGGCGGCATTGACAACGCTTTCCCTCACCACACCAACGAGATTGCCCAGTCCGAAAGCTATCTGGGGCATAAGTGGTGCAATTACTGGTTCCATGTCCACCATCTGAACACGGAGACCGGCAAAATGAGCAAATCCAAGGGCGAATTCCTTACGGTCTCTCTTCTGGAGAGCAAGGGGTATGATCCCATGGTCTACCGGCTGTTCTGCCTGCAGAGCCATTACCGCCGGAATCTTGTTTTCTCCTGGGAGAATCTGGACAACGCCGCCGCGGCCTATCAGAAGCTGATTGCGAAGATTGCCTCCCTGAATCCCGAGGGGGAAGTGAACATGGAGACCTTTGAGGGGCTCAGACAGCGTTTTGTTTCCGCCCTGAATGCCGACCTGAACACCTCGCTGGCGATTACTGCCGTATATGATGTGCTGAAGGCCAAATGCACAGACGCGACCAAGTTGGCGGTTCTGAAGGATTTTGACGAAGTCCTGTCGCTGAATCTGCTTTCCGCCGCCCAGAAGTTCCGGGATGCCCAGAAAAAGGAGGAAGCGGAGGAATCCGATCCGGAAATTGAAGCCCTGATTGCTGCCCGGACGAAAGCAAAGAAGGAAAAGAACTTTGCCGAGGCGGATATGATCCGGGACGAGCTGCGCTTCCGGCATATTGAGATTATCGATACCCCCCAGGGAACCAAATGGAGAAGAGTATGAAGCTGATGATCCTGGATGGGAACAGCGTCATCAACCGGGCGTTTTTCGGCGTAAAGCCCCTGACAACCCGGGACGGCCTGTATACCAACGCCATTTACGGCTTTCTGAACATCCTGGAGCGGATGGAAAAGGAGGAGCAGCCCGACGCGGTGTGCGTGTCCTTTGACCTCCACGGCCCCACCTTCCGTCATAAAAAATATGATGGCTACAAGGCTACCCGCCACGGTATGCCGGAGGAGCTTGCCCAGCAGATGCCGGTGATGAAGGATGTGCTTCGGGCCATGAATATTCCCATCTACGCCTGTCAGGGCTGGGAGGCCGACGATGTGATCGGCACTGTGGGGAAGATCTGCTCCAACTGCGGCTGGGAGTGCGTCATAGTAACGGGAGATCGGGACAGCCTCCAGCTCATTGATGACAATGTGCATGTGAAGCTGGTGATTACCAAGGCCGGACAGACCACCGCCACCCTCTACGACCGGGAGCGGTTTCTGGAGGAGTACGGCTTTGAACCCAAAAAGCTGATCGACCTGAAGGCGCTTATGGGCGATTCCTCCGATAATATTCCGGGCGTCGCGGGGGTTGGTCCCAAGACTGCCGGGGAGCTGCTGGCGAAATTCGGGAGCCTGGATGGGGTGTACGCCAACCTGACCGACCCTTCCATCCGGCCCAAGCTCCGGGAAAAGCTGGAAGCGGGAAAAGACAACGCGTATCTTTCCTACGACCTGGCGACCATCATTCCCGAAGCGCCCATCGAGTTTGCCCCGGAGGATGCTCTGCGGAAGGAGTATAACCGTCCGGAGCTGTACGCCTTGTTTCAGAAGTTGGAGTTTGTCAGGCTTATCGACAAGTACGGCCTCCGGGGGGCGGACCGGGAGATGCCGGTTCCCACGAAAGCAAAGGCGGAGCCCCTGGCAAGGAAGGACCGGGTCAGCGAAGGCGCCCATGACTATGCCTTGTATTTTGCCCCCGACGGAAGCGTTGGTATTGCCTGGGAGGGGGGCGTATGTACCATGACGCCCATGGAGCTTGCCATGGCAGGCCAGGTCTTCCCCGGGGATGCCGCCCTGGTGCTTCACGATGCCAAGACCTCCATGCACCGTATGACGGAGCTGGGCCTTCATTGGGGAAGCGTCCGCTTCGATACTGCCCTTGCCGCCTATGACCTGAATCCCTCCCAGTCGGATTATCCGGTTTCCAAGCTTGCTACCAATTTTCTGGGCAATACCGTGGAGGACGGGGACGCGGCCGCCTGCGCCGAAGCTCTGTGGTTCCTTACCCCTGTGCTGAAAACAGAGCTGGAAAAAGCGGGAATGACGGAGCTCTACCGGGATATTGAGCTGCCCCTGTGCGATGTGCTGTACCGGATGGAGCAGCGGGGGATTGCCATAGACCGGAAGCAGCTGGAGCAGTTTGGGCAGATGCTTGCTCAGCGGATTGCGGACTGTGAATCGCTGATTTTCGGTTATTCCGGCGGTCCCTTCAATATCAATTCCACCAAACAGCTTGGGGAACTGCTCTTCGAGAAGCTTGGCCTGCCCCCGGTGAAGAAGACGAAAACCGGCTACTCCACCAACGCGGATGTATTGGAAAAGCTTCAGAACAAGCATCCCATCATCCCTGCCATCATGGACTATCGGATGCTTACCAAGCTGAAGTCCACTTATGCAGACGGCTTGGTCCGGGAGATCCGGGAGGATGGGCGGATTCACACGACCTTTCAGAATCTGGTCACCGCCACCGGGCGGCTGTCTTCCACGGAGCCGAATCTGCAGAATATTCCTGTCCGCACGGACCTGGGAGCGGAGATCCGGAAGATGTTTGTGCCGAAGGAGGGCTGCGTGCTGGTGGACGCGGATTACAGCCAGATCGAGCTGCGGGTCCTTGCCCACATTGCCGGGGACGAAGCCATGCAGCGGGCGTTCCGCACCGGGGAGGATATTCACACGGCTACTGCCGCGCAGGTTTTCGGTGTACCGACGGATCAGGTGACCCCCCTCCAACGCCGCCATGCCAAGGCGGTGAACTTCGGGATTGTCTACGGTATTTCCGAGTTTTCCCTGGCGGAGGATATCGGTGTCAGCCGGTATGAGGCCCGGGAATATATCGACAATTACCTTGCCAATTATCGTGGTGTCCGGGACTATATGAAAAAGGTTGTGGCAGATGCCCGGGAGTCAGGCTTTACCACCACCCTCTATGGCCGTAAGCGCTATATCCCGGAGCTGAAAAGCACCAATTTCAATATCCGCCAGGGCGCGGAGCGTATCGCTCTGAACACCCCCATTCAGGGAACGGCCGCGGACCTTATCAAGCTTGCCATGATCCGGGTGGAAGAGGCCCTGAACGCGTCTTTCCCCCATGCAAAACTGTTGCTGCAGGTCCATGACGAGCTGATTGTGGAGTGCCCTGAAGAGATCGCGCCCCAGGTGGCGGCGCTGGTCAGCAGCCAGATGGAACGTGTGGCGGTGCTGTCCATTCCGCTGACCGCGGAAGCAAAATACGGAAAAAGCTGGTACGACGCGAAATGAGAATCGAACCTATGAACGCATCCCAGGTACCTCAGATCGCGGAGCTGGAAAAGCTGTGCTTTTCGGACCCCTGGAGCGAACAAAGCATAGCGTCCGAGCTGGAAAACCCCCTTTCCCTGTGGCTGGTCGCCGTGGAAGCGGGAGAAGTGGTGGGGTATGTGGGCTCTCAGACAGTCCTCGGAGAAACCGATATGATGAATCTGGCGGTGGCCCCGGAGGCAAGGCGGCAGGGAACGGGCCGGGCCCTGGTTCTGGCCCTTGTGGAGGCTCTGAAGGAAAAGGAAAGCCACAGTCTGATGCTGGAGGTCCGGGCTTCCAACATTCCCGCCCAAAAGCTGTATGCCAGCCTGGGCTTTTCCCAGGTTGGACGCCGGCCCAAATATTATAGTAACCCAAGAGAGGACGCCCTGATTCTGCGAAAGGAGTGGTCTGTATGAATATTCTGGCTGTGGAATCCTCCTGCGATGAAACCGCCGTTGCCATCGTCCGGGACGGACGCCAGGTGCTGACGGACTGCATTGCCTCCCAGGTGCCCCTGCACCGGATTTACGGCGGCGTGGTGCCGGAGATTGCTTCCCGGAAGCATATCGAGGCGATTTATGGTCTTGCGGATCAGGCCCTCAAGGAAGCAGATCTATCCCGAAAGGACCTGGACGCCATCGCGGTGACCTATGCCCCGGGACTGATTGGCGCGGTCCTCGTTGGCGTGAATTTTGCCAAGGGCGTCGCCCTGTCCACCGGTCTGCCTCTGATCCCGGTCCATCATATCCGGGGTCATATCGCGGCAAACTATATCGCCTGTCCCGAACTGGAACCCCCCTTTCTGTGTCTGGTGGTCTCCGGCGGCCATACCATGATTGTCCACGTGAAGGACTATACACAGATGGAGATCCTGGGGACCACGCTGGATGACGCGGCAGGGGAGTGCTTTGACAAGGTTGCCCGAGTGTTGAATATGCCCTATCCGGGCGGAGCCGCCCTGGATAAGATGGCCCAGGCAGGGGATGATACAAAATATATCCTGCCCAGAAGCCGCCCCGGGGAGAATCCCTATAATATGAGCTTTTCCGGCCTGAAAACCGCCGCGCTGAACCTCATTCACCACGCTGAGCAGGTGGGGGAGGAAGTGGATGTTCCCGGCCTCTGCGCCTCCTTTTCCGCCGCGGTGTCCGATACCCTGGTGCCCCGGGTGGAGATGGCAATGCGGCAGACCGGCCTCAGAAAAATTGCCGTGGCCGGCGGGGTTGCCGCCAATTCCCGGATTCGCCGGGACATGACCCAGGCTGTCCAAAAGCTGGGCGGTACGCTCTTCCTGCCGCCTCTTTCCCTCTGCGGGGATAACGCGGCCATGATTGGGGCTCAGGCCTATTATGAGTTTCTTGCCGGGCACAGGGCGGACATGACGCTGAACGCCTATGCCACCAAATCCATTCTTGGCGAGGCTTTGTAAGCAAACATGTTACAAAGTGGTTACGAAATGTAAACAGAATATTGAGATTTCCCGGACCTAACCGGGAAAATCCGAATAAATCTGTGGAAAACCTTGTGGAAACTGTGCATAAACCGGTGTATATCCATTCGGGTTTTCCACAACCGATGTACATTTGTTTCGGGAGTAGATATGCTTTTGTTAGTACAGACTCTTCGGGAATTGTCCTTTGGCAGCCTGATGGAGGTTTATCGGGAGTCCAATGGGTGGAACGGAGAAGAATTCTTTCCCATGGAGACTCCGGAGCGGCAGCTTGCTCTGGCGGAGGAACGGTTTTACCAGTATTTGCAGGAGGATTTCTTTTCAAAGCCCGATGCCCGGTACTGTATCTGGACGGAGAACGGAAGCTATGTCAGCGCTTTGCGGCTGTGGTCCTTTCCGGACGGTCAGCTTCTGGAGGGACTGGAGACAAAACCCGGGCAGCGCCGAAAGGGCTATGCCGCCAGCCTGATCCGGGCGGTGCAGGAACAATGCCCCGGGGGAACACGGATGTATTCTCATGTCAGCAGAAACAATACAGCGTCCTTAAGACTGCATGAAAGCTGCGGGTTCCGGGTTATCCGGGAATCGGCCCGCCGCCTGGACGGCACAGTCAGCACAAGGTCTGTAACGCTTTTATGGGAAAAAGAAATCCGATAAGAAATATGTTTTTCCCGAAAAAGGAAAAATACACTTGACAAATCCAATCGGATGATGTATCATATGCAAGTCGGCTGGAAAGCCTGCGCATGGAGAAGTCGCGTAGCTGGCCGAGCGCGCACGATTGGAAATCGTGTATACCC
>CAMEIK010000029.1 GCA_945918315.1 uncultured Clostridia bacterium | reverse complement strand
TTTTCTCAGCGTACCTGCTTCCCCAGCAGCAGTCCCAGAAGCTTGCTGTCGGTCAGCGCCCCGGAATAATAGGCACCGTCCAGAATAGCGTCCAGGTTCTCCGGGTCGTTTTCTATCTCCTTGGACCACAGCTGCGCATTGCTTACGAAATCCCCCGCAAGGCTTCCCACCAGCAGGGCTGACAAAACCATGAATTTGACCCGTCCGTAGAGATCCAGGTCGGACACCGCCTGGAGCCAGTACCGGTTCACAAGATACCGGGCCATGGGGATCATCCGGCGGGGAAGCTTCCGCTCCCCGGCGGTGTCCAGCAAAGCCCGCCACCGGGGCGTCAGAACTTCCAGCTCCCGGAAGAATTCCACAATCTCCCCCAGGTCCCCGGGCTCCGCCAGCCCATAGGCTTTCTCCAGGGAAACGCTTTCCGGCTCCCCGCCGTCCAGAATAGTCTGCGTCTGTATGCCCAACAGCAGAAGCTTTGCCAGAGTCTCCCCGGGGGAATCCTGTCCGGAAAGAAGCGCCAGAGCTTTTTCCCGGGAGGAAAGGAGCAGCGCCATATCCTCCTGGTCATAGTCCCCTTCGCTTTCCCCGGGGACCTCGGTCTCCACCCAGCCGGTCTCCTCCCCGAGAATCCATTTTGCCGCCTCCGGGCAGCTCATTTCCAGCATCCGCTCCCGGAAATCGCCGTAGTCGTGGCAAAGCCTGGGAAATGTCCGGCACACCTGGCACAGGGCATCCTCCCCCAGCTCCGCCTGGATCCGGCACAGGCCGTCGGAGCGCCACATGGGGCATCTTCCCTCCCGGAGGGTCATTCGCATCTGCCCATTCTCTTTGCGCAGCGCTTCCCGGAGAGCATCCCCCAGAGGACCTGTCAGCGCAAGATACCGGCGGACGGAATCCTCATCCACCTGGACCTCCCATTCGTGACAGCAGCTGTCAGGGCACGCGCCTGCCGCGCACCGGAACAGGTCATAATATCGGGGCTTTCGAATCACCATAGGCTTTCTCCCTTTCTCTGCTTACCAAAAAATGCCGCTGCCGGGACTTCAGCAGCGGCATATGAAATTCATCTGCCCGTCAGTCCTCCCGGGGCTTCAGGCTGTATAGCCCGGATGCCGCGTCGGCAAGGGCCTGTTTGCTGCAGTTCACCGCTTCCCGGAGAAGATCCAGCTGGGACATCACATGGTCAGAAATCTGCGAAACCTGCCCGGCAGCTTCGTCCACCTTCGCGCTGGCATCCGCCAGGACACCGTTGGTCTGCCGGTACACCTGCTCCGCCCGCTCCCGGGCCATCCGCTCGGCCCGTTCCGCCCGGCGGTAAGCCTCCAGCTCCAGATCGGTCCTGTGCTGAATGGTCACCCGCTCCGCTCTGGCCTCCTCCAGCTCCTTTTCCAGCTGGGCAAGCTTCTGGGAAAGAGCTTCCCGCTCTGCCTCGCTTTCCGCCAGCTTCTCTTCCAGTTCCGCCATACGCCGGGTCACTTCCTCGGCCGCGGTCGGATCCACCGCCGGCTGTTCCTCCAGCTTTCTCTGCAGGAACGTGACCTCCGTATTCAGCTGTTCCACCTGAGAGGCGTGCTTGGCGTTCAGATATTCCAGATAATGCACCACATCCTCCCGGTTAAATCCGTTGAACGCGGAACGAAAGCTCTGGGGTGTTGCCATAGAGGTTCCTCCTTATGGTTTCCGCCGGGGCGGAAAGCCTGCTTTTTATGCATTATAGCACAGAAAGGACCGGAAAACAACCTTGTTTTCCCGGCTGCCGCAAAATTCTTTTCCTTTTTCCGGCAGCTGACTTGACGAATCGGGATTTCCGGTATATATTGCAGACAGGCTCTCCTCCCCCGGAGGGCGGCAATCCATTCCGAAGGGAGGGAATACCCCAATGGTATACACATTGACGGATCCCGAAAAGGTCCGGGGGCTTTTTGGTGCCTGGGATGACACCATGATCACCTCCTGCCTGCAGGGGATCATGGGAACGCTGCTGGTTACCGATCCGGTCCATCCCCGGTCCGTCATGGCTCAGCTGGCAGACTTCGTCTTCCTCGCCGGAGAGCCCTGCCGGGAGCTGGCGGAAAACAAGCCGGAAGGCTTCCACATCCTGGTTCCCCAGAACCAAGCCTGGGAGAGGACCATCGAGGCAAGCTTTCCCGGCCGCTGCCGCAGGGTCACACGCTACGCCATCCGAAAGGACACGGTTTTTGACACGAACCATCTTCTCTCTCTCAAAAACAGGCTCCCGGCGGGCTGTTCCCTCCACAGGATCGACGGTACGCTCTACGACAAGTGCTTGGAAAACGCCTGGTCCCGGGATCTCGTCTCCGTCTTTCCCTCCGCGGAAGCCTATGCGCGGGATGGCCTGGGGGTGGTGGTTCTGGAAAACGGGGAAATAGTCTCCGGCGCTTCTTCCTACACCCGCTACCGGGAGGGAATCGAAATCGAGGTGGACACCCGGCCCGACTGCCGGCGCAGGTCCCTCGCAACGGCTTGCTCCGCCGCGTTGATTCTGGAATGCCTGGACCGGGGGCTCTACCCCAGCTGGGACGCCCAGAATCTATGGTCCGTGGGGCTTGCCCAAAAGCTGGGCTATACCTTTTCCCACGAATATGCCGCATACGAGGTGGAATAGCCCCCGGAAAGGAGAGAATCCAATGTTTGATTTTCTGAAATCAAAGCGGGAGCCTCCCGTTTTGCCCGCCGGTACGGTACGCAGGCGTTATCAAATCTTCGGCAGAGTCCAGGGCGTAGGCTTCCGGTATCGGGCCAAATATGCCGCCCAGTCCCTGAACCTGACAGGCTGGGTACAAAACGAGACGGACGGCAGCGTAACAATGGAGGTTCAGGGACTGCCGGAGCAGATCGATCAGATCTTCCCCCTGATTCTCCGGGGTGGCTATATCCAGATTACGGACATGCGCGTCCGGGAGATTTCCGCCGACCCCTGGGAGAAAAGCTTCGGCATTCTGGACTACTATTGCTGATATAATCGAACCGCCATGGAAGCGCTGTGCTTTCCATGGCGGCTTGATTATTTTTTATGGAGTATCCTTGCCGTCCGCTTCCTTGTCCCGGCGGATATAGCGGAGCTGGCAGGTGTCCGCCCCCTTGGCAATGGTCTGGGGCAGATCCAGCTCCACACCAAAGCAGCAGCCAATGCCCCGGTCACCGCACATGGCGTGGTCGCACATCCGGGCGATCTCTTCATCGGAGCAGTTCTGCTTCTGCCAGGCCTTCACCAGAGGACAGTAGTGAAAATCAATGTCCAGGTGATCGTCATCGCAGCGCAGAATGTCCATTTCAAAGACCTTTTGGGCGAAGAAGCCGAACAGGGCCTTTTTGAGGCCTTTCAGGGAATTGCCCATTCCGCCCTTCTCCTTCAGCAGATTCCCCTGGTAGATGCCGCAGCGGCGGATGGCAGCCGGGGCGAAATCCTCGGCATTCAGGCCCCTTTTCGCCGCCTCGTCGCAGAGCAGGTACATCCACAGCGCCCGGTGCTCCAGCTGCTCACGGATCCCCACAATCAGGGGATTTTTGATTCTCGCTTCATTTTTAATTATGCTCATGGTTCTTCCCTCCGATTCTTTTGATAAAATCTTTATAGAAACACACGCACTGGCCTATGTTCGAAACACGGATATGTTCATCCTCACTGTGGACGGAAGCAAACTGCGCTTTATCCAGGTCAATGGGGGCAAACCGCAGAATATGGTCTGCCACATCAGTCAGCCGTCTGGCATCCGTCCCCGCGGTCAGCAGGAAGGGCGCCACCACCACATCCGGGAAGTTTTCCCGCAGCACTTCCTCCAGCACCCGGAAGGGTCTTCCGTGAAAGTCCGTGGGGCGGCAGTAGTCCCTCTGCACTTCCTCGATTTCCACCCCATGCTTTTCCCCGATGGCACGGATTTTTTCCAGGCCCTGATAGAGGTCCTCCTCCCGAATGCAGCGCAGCATGAGAAAGGCTTCCGCCTGCTTTGCCCGGGCTCCCCGGTCTTCCCCCTCCATACCGTGAATACTCTGGAAAGAAACGCCGGTTTTCAGCATGGCTGCCGCCGGCGGCAGCTTTGCCATCACCTTTTTGATCACCGGCGCGAAGAGCCCCATGTGTCCAAACAGCACATTTATGGGAAAGCGCATGTAAGGCACTTGGGCTTCAAAGGTCGCCTTCGTCTCCGGATAGAACTTTGCCTTGTAGATTCTGGCGCTGTCCGTTTCCGCGATGAAGCGGCTCAGCCGCACCACCGGCGAAGCCGCCGCGGGAGCAAAGCCAGAATGGCCGGAGCCGTTTACCCCTGCCAGGCACCGGTACAGATGGCGGCTCTTTTCATGGACTGCCACCATGGCGCTTTTCGCCGTGACCCCCGGAATCTGCCCGCTCATGATCGCGCCGCCCTCATCCAGAACCGTATCGAACCGGATTCCCTGCTCCCGGAAGTACTCCGCCGCCAGAACCATACCGTCTCCGCTGGTTTCTTCATTATTGGACGAGCCGATGTACAGATCCATGCCCGGGAAATCATATCCCTCCGCCAGCAGCTCCTCCGCTGCCTGAAGCTCGGCAAAGAGGGGCGTTTTGGTATCGATGGTTCCCCTGCCGTAGAGAAAGTCCCCCTGCAGCTCCGCCCGGAACGGATCGGTCTTCCACCGGTCGCTGCCGTCCACCACATCATGGTGGGACATGAGCATCACGTTTTTCATCGGTTCCCTGCCCCGGAGGATGTAGACAAAGCAGCCGCTTCCGAAGGTCAGCCTTTCCGCTTTCCGGGAAAGGAGGGGAAAGTGCCTTTCCACCACCTGATAAAACCGGTCAAATTCTGCCTGATAGGTTCCCTCCGGCGTAAACACCGTCCGGCAGGAAACCATATCGGAAAGGGTTTGCGCATAGGCCCTGTTGGTTTCGGGCGCAACGTTTTTCCGCTGGCCCTCCGTGCCCAGGGTTCTTTTTTTACGATTCATGCCGCTCTTCCTCCCTTCGGTGGGCGTCCAGGAACGCCGTTACGGATTTTTCATCATACAGGCAGAAAAACGCCACAGACAGCAGGCTGAAGGCACCCGCGATCACACCGGTCAGCTTGATTCCCGCAAGTCCCACGGAAGCCCCCGCCGGGGCTCCGATGGCCAGCACCGTGGACACGATGGCAGCGGCCGCCGCGGCGGCCATTTTCTCGATCAGCGTTTTTGTCGCCGCGAAGATTCCCTCCCGGTTTACCCCGTTTTCCAGGCTGTCCTTCTGAATAATATCCGAAGCCACGGAGGACGGCAGCACATTGATGGCGGCAAAGGGGAAGGCCACCGCCACACCTACCGCCAGTCCCACCGCCAGCTCCCTGCCGGGAAACAGTCCGGCAACGGCATCGCCGAAATAAATCACCGTGAAAATGACCGTAAAAATCAGGCAGGCGGCAATAAGCAGAACCTTTTTCCCATGCGTTTTTCCAAACCGGATGATGACCGGAAACAGGGCAATGGCAACCGCGATAGCCGACACCATCACATAGAAGGCATCCGCCTCGGCAATGCCAATGAGTTCCGTGATATAGTAGAGCATGGCGGTCTCAAAAAAGATCAGAGAAACATAGCTGAACAGGTCCCCCAGGGTAAACAGGCAGAAATTCCGGTTTTTGAAAACGTTTTTGATGTTCTGAAGCATGCCGTCCTTCGGTACCTTCGTCCCGGTGGCATAGTCTTTCTCCCGGAAAGCCGTTGCGGTGAGCATCACGCACAGGCCGCCAATCAGAGTAAAGGCCCCGAACACCGTTCTCCAGGCCCAGATGGGAGCAAATCCCGCGTTCTTCAGCAGATTCACAAAGAGGGTAGCCGCGTACATGAACGCGCTGGAACCCATGAACAGCCCGGCGCTGATTCCATAGAAGCTTACCCGGTCCCCCGCGTCGGGAATCACCTCCGGCACAAGGGCGTTCCGGGGAATGAAATAGAAGGTATAGGCCACATAATACGCGATAAAGAAAACCGCCACCCAGATGGCATTGCCCATGGAGCCTGCCCGGAAAGGCGCCATGAAAATCAGAAACACAGAAAGCGCATAGGGCAGTCCCGCCTTCTTCATAAAAGGCATCCGCCGCCCCTCCGGATTGATACTCTTGTCCGACAGATTCGCGACCAGCGGGTCCGTCACCGCATCCACAATCTTGCAAAGGGCCGTAATCACGGACATGACGGTTATGTACCCCAGCAGCTTGTTTTCCGGCAGCAGATTGGGAATACCGCTTTTCACGGTGGGCTGGAAAAAATAAATGAGATAATTGCCGATCAGGCCATTAAAAAGGCCCTTGGCAATGTCCGCCATACAGAAGCGGTAAATCTTGCCTTTGGATAGCTTTTTCATATTCTTCCCCTCTCAGCAGCATCGGACCTTTCGACCCTTTCCTGTATTATACCCCCGGAAACGATCTATTGCAATCCGATTGACGGTGATATTTTCCCATTCCCTGACCGCCAGCTCCCGAGAGCAACAGCCCCGGTTCCATCAGGAACCGGGGCCGCGGAATTATTTAATTGTTTTCTCGTTCCACTTCTGATTTCCCTTGGATGTAAACTGGTTGCGGACCGTTACGGACCCGTCGTCATTCAGAACAAGCCACAGCATGTCGTTGTCCAGGGGACGCAGACCGCCGGTTTTCACGGTTTCCAGCACCTCCAACGCAATTTCATAAGTAGATTCATATATAATCGTGGTCTCATCGTACCCCTGCCACTGGTTCGGACGGGCAATTTCCTCCAGCAGACTCAGGCCGTATCCATTGGCCCGGTCCTCGGAACGGTTCACGGCGATCCACATGATAATCGTCTTTACGTTATCCGACCGTCCCTTGCCAACGCTGTCTGCCAGAATTGCCAGGGCCAGCGCTTCCGGATCCCGGGGTGCCTCCGTGGGAGCCTCGGTTTCGGCGGTGGGCTGAACATCCACCGTCTCCTGGGGAATCACCTCCTCCTGCTTTTTTCCCTTGCCGGGAAGAACCAGGGCCAAAATAAGCAGCAGCAGAATCAGCGGCGACCACAGCCGCACATCATAGTACCAGCGCACATCCTCGCCGATCTTGGTAAGAAACTCGGGAATCCGGAAACCCGATTGGGCAGCGGGCTTTCTCTGGCTTCTTCTTTCGGGAACTGCCGTCTGTTGCTCTTCATTCTGCAATTGATCCATGATCTTTTCTCCTTTAATAACAGATTTTTCTGTGAAAGAGTTGACTTCACAGTATATGATCCATGTGCCGGCGTTTTCTGCCCATACAGTACAGGAAACGCGTATGCACATAAAAACCCACGGGCGGTATGTCCGGCCGTTGCCCGGCATGGAATCACACGCTGCTTACCTTACATTTCCCGGCGGGAAGCGTCGCAAAAGCACGGATTTCATGTTTCATTATAACGCGCCATTTGTGAAAAGGATGTCGAATCCAGGGGAATAAAAAATAATTCTGACCAAATTTTCTATTCCCGCTTTTGGAGGACCGGCCTTGGCAGAGCATTTCAGGATGTATGATCAATTGGCGATATTATAACATATCCACACAAAAAAGTCCAGTTTTTTCTGAAAACATATTATTTATGTAAACTTTTTATAGCGTTATGTTAACAAAAAAGCCTGAATATACACACAGGATGCATACCGCGGCCTCCGGAAGGGCATATCCTGGGATTCCAGGCGGATCATTTCCTTCCAATGACGCCCAAAAGATTCGCAAAAAAAGCATCGCCCCCATCCAACCGGACGGAGGCGATTACGCCATATCCCCTATTTCCACAACCGAGGCGGAACGCAGCTGACCCGGGTCCCGGAATCAGCCGTGACAGAACACATGATTGCCAATGGTACAGTAGACATTGCTGTTGAGGGCCGTTCTCGCGTAGAAAAATACGTCCCGGTCCAAAAGCAGTTCGCCATGGAGTGCCCGGTCAATGGCCTGATACTGAGCCTGCCAGGGCTTCGCTCTCTCCATTAAGCCAAGCTCCACCGACTGAAACTGCCCCTCGCCGTAGATGACCCCCCGGACCGTGTTGGGAAAGCGGTCGCTGGACAGGCGGTTGAGCACCACCTCCGCCACCGCCTGCTGCCCTTCCGGGGATTCTCCCCTGGCCTCTATCCAGATCAGTCCGGCAATCATTTTTCGCTCCGCGTCGGTAAGCGTGATTCCGGGGTAGTTTTCCCGGGTCATATCCAGCTTTGGTTCCGAATAAAGGAAAGGCTTCTCAGGCATTGTCTCCGGGTCATAAATCCAGCCTCCGCTGTACCCCTGTACAATGTCCGACCGGTCAAACCCCTCTTCGAAGCCTTTAGCAAGCCTGTAATGGCTGTAATTTCCCCGATAGGGGTCCTGCACCAAGACCTTTCCCTCCGCATTCAGTCCGGTCAGAACAATGAAGTGCTGGGAGGTGGTAAAGATGGATTTCTGATTCATCAGGGCAATCACAATCTTTCCTTCTTCCAGGGCAGGCCACACATAATCCACATTCTTTGCCCTCGAGAAAGAAAGCTGAAGTGTTTTGGAGCCGATCTCCAGACGCTGGAGGTTATTCTCCGCAAGGCCTCCAAAGTAGTAGGCCAGCTCGTCCGGCAAATAGGTATGGCCGGTCATGTAGGTGGCGACCATGGCCAGGCAGGTGATGCCGCATCCATTGTTGGCGATGGTTCCGCTGCCGTACAGAGCATCCGGATAGTCATCCTGGAAATACTGCGGGATGCCTCCCTCCCAGTCATAGATCCCGTCGTCGGCGACGGTTTCCTGGGTTGTCTGCTCCGGCGGAGTTGATGCTTCTGTGGTCGGAGCGGAATCCTCCGTTGTTCCCACGCTCTCCGGCGTTTCGGCTGTCGGCTCTGTTGGAGCATCCGATACAGTCTCTCCTTCCGCAAAAGGGTCCGGCTTTGGGAATTCGCTTTTCGCCAAATGAATCACAAGGAGGACAGAAAGCACCACAAGCACCGAAACGATAACGGTTGTGCATACTATGATACATGGTTTCGTCAACGTAAACCTCATTTCACAACATTCCAAGGGGCGGTAATCCAGGAAAAGCCAGCGGTAAAGGGGAAATCACAGCACACAGATCCCGTTGCCGTAGGAATGAGATCCTCCTTTCGCGGCAGTACCTTCTTCGAATATTCCTCCGGAACGCGCCCTTTGCATCCCTTTGCATTGGGCACATTTTCTTTTTTTATTCTAGCTGATACCGTGTTTCTTGTCAACAAAACATCCTTTTAAGAATCTTTTAAGGCAGTACCCGATTTGACTGTGGAAAGGTTCGGAGCCCCTTCAGGACAATACAAAAGGCAAAAGTCAACCGCTGCATCTTTTTTAAACGAGGCATTCGAGAGTATTTGGGCAACACCGCACAATTCGGCAAGAGCCGGTGGCGAGGGATTTTTCCTCAGCCGAACCTTTGGAAAACAGAGGAATACTTGGTGTATTTCCTGTTTTCCAAACTGCGCGGATGGGGGAAA
>CAMEIK010000028.1 GCA_945918315.1 uncultured Clostridia bacterium | reverse complement strand
GGATTTGCCAGCTTCTTTGTGGATAAGCTCCATACCTTTGTGGTCCTGGACGGTCAGTACCATGTGGTTACGGAGAACGGTCACCAGATGCTGGCGTCGGATGAAACCGGGGAGCTTGTCTGCGTCGACGGCCTGTTTGCGGGCAAGGCGTAATTCATGCGGCCATGCGGCCGAGGGAATCGGCAGCATGGCACAAAGGCAAAGCATTCCGATGCAGCGGAAAGCGGTTCCTTCACAGTATCCCAAACAGAGGCCCCAGAGCTTCATCTTTCTATCGGATGAAGCCCTGGGGCTTTCTCTTTTGATAGGCAGGGAAAATGGTAACATTTTGCAAATATTAGCATTTCTGTTTTGGGGGTTCTCCCCCCAAAAAGCCGAGTTTGCTCCGGAAACGGCGGTGGAATCTGCCTGTTTTTACCAATTTCTGCATGATTATTTGTTTCTGAAACCGGTATATGCTGTTCCGGTGCTGTTTTCAGTTTCGAAAGGATGGTTACAAATAATTAAAATAGTTACAAATTCTGTAAAATTTTTTTCATAAACTACTTGCGCTTCTCGTAGGCATTATGTATAATAGAGTCAAACTATCTTGAAAGCAGGGGAAGTATGGTTTTCTTGATCGGCACCTGTCTGGCCTTCGTACTGTATTTTGTGTATGATGTCAACAGTGTGCGGCTGCAAAACCGGCTGCTTCACAGCTTTTTCGCGTTGGGAACTCTGCTGCTGGTCGCCAGCACCATTGGATGCTTGATAACCCAATGGAACCTTTGCCTTATGCGGCGTCGGCCGGTTTTTGCCCTGGGGCTTCTTCCCGCCATTGCAGGGTTTATTCTGATGATTCGGGCTCTGTTTTTTTCGATTCCCTTTACCGAAACCTATCTTTATCCCCGGCAGAAGCCCCCGGTTTATGATAGGGGAATGTACGCCCTCTGCAGGCACCCGGGGGTTCTGGGGCTCTGCCTGATGTATTTTGGGCTTTCTGTGAGCTGGGGTACTGCCCTGTGCGCCTGCTTGTCCGCGGCAGTCGGTCTACTGGATATTCTCTATGTGGTTTTTCAGGACTGCTGGACCTTCCCCCGCACATTTTCCAATTACAGGGAGTATCAGAAATCTATGCCATTTCTGATACCAACCCCCAAAAGTATTCAACGAGCGTGGCGTACCCGCAAATAACAGGCAAAGGAGGCACCATATATGCGGTTCCAGGAAAAACTCCGGACGGAATCCAAAGCGCAGATCTGGCAGGAATACTGTGGGTTCCTGGATCTGACCATGGAGGAATATATGGTGATCCAGCGCCGTCTGGCAATGGAGCAGATTCACGAATGGAGCCAGTGCGCCCTGGGACAGCGTTTCCTCAAGGGGAAGATTCCCCGGACGCTGGAAGAGTTCCGGACCATGGTCCCGCTTACCACCTATGCCGATTACGCGGACATTCTGCTGACAAAACAGGCAGAAAGCTTACCTGACAAGCCTGTTCTTTGGCTCCAGACTACCTGGGAGGGCGGCATTCATCCCATGAAGGCGGCTCCCTACACGAAGGGGATGCTGGATACTTATAAGCGCAATATGATGGCCTGCTTTATCCTTGCCACCGGTAAGGGAAGAAACGATTTCGATGTGGCCCCCACTGACCACATGCTCTACGCCTTGGCCCCGCTGCCCTATGCCACGGGCCTGATGCCACTGCTTCTGAAGGACGAGATTGACATTGCGTATTTGCCCCCCGTAAAGGAAGCGGCACAAATGTCCTTCCGGGAGCGGAATGTCCGGGGCTTCAAGCTGGGAATGAAAAAGGGAATCGAATACTTTTTTGGCCTGGGCAGTGTGACATATTATATCAGCCAGAGCGTGAGCTCTCTGAATAAGCATTCCGGAAGCTCCCAGCTGGAGCTTATCAAGTCAGTATCTCCTGCTATGATGGTGCGCTATCTGAAATCCAGGCGCGTCTGCAGGCAGGAAAACCGGGAGCTGCTGCCCAAGGACCTGTTCCGGCTGAAGGGCTTTATGATTGCGGGTACGGACAACTGTTGCTATAAGGACGATCTGGAGCGGATGTGGGGTGTTCGCCCCATGGAGCTCTTTGCCGGCACCGAGCCGACCTGCATCGGCACCGAAACCTGGGGCCGGAACGGCATGTATTTCTTCCCGGACGCCTGCCTTTACGAGTTTATCCCCGAATCCGAAATGCTCCGGAATCTGGAAGACCCTGCCTACATTCCCAAAACCGTTCTCATGGATGAGGTTCACCCCGATGAGAAATACGAGCTTGTTATTTCTGTCCTGAAGGGCGGAGCCTTTGCCCGTTACCGGGTGGGCGACATCTATCGCTGCGTGGGCATCGGCGACCGAAGTGAGCAGACCATGATACCGAGGTTTGCTTACATTGACCGCACGCCGGATGTGATCGATATAGCGGGCTTTACCCGGATCACGGAAAACTCCATAAACCATGCCCTTCGTATCTCCGGACTGAAGGTTTCCAATTGGTTCGCGCAGAAGGAATATACCAAGAATAACCGGCCCCAGCTGCACATGTATGTGGAGCTGGACCGGGACGCGCTTTCCGGCATGGTCGCGAGCATCGATGTTCTGAAGGAACACCTTACCATCTACTTCAAGTATCTGGACAGCGACTATTCGGACCTGAAAAAGATTCTGGGCGTGGATCCGCTGAATATCACCATTGTAAAGTGTGGCACCTTTGATTCCTTCCGGAAGCAAAACGGAAAACCGATCCGGCATATGAATCCGCCCCATATTGAGGTTTCCGGATTCCAGTCTCTTATGTAAGACACCGCAAAAGGGGGCCCTGCCGGCCCCGGCTCCGTTCTCTTGCTCAAACCGCATCGTGACGGCCAAGTTCATGTGAAAGGGGGAAGCGCATTGGCAAGTTACAGTTGGGTATCGATTATCGCGTTGTTCTGCTATTTGTTTTTGCTGATGGCTTTCCTTGTCGCCAAAAAGACAAAGGTAATCCATGCCTTTATCCTTCTGCTTTTCTGCATGGTACTGGCAGCCGGCGGTTCCTTCTTCATGCGGATTCGCTTCTGGCCCTCCGTAAACTTCTGGCATTATGTTTCTCTGCTTGGCATTGTGATGGTTCCCGCCATATTCTACCGGTTTTTTACCGCGTTTCTGGGGGCAAAATGCAACGTCAGCAGCGCTTTCTGGATTATATTCTTCCTGGGCGCCTATGTTCTGAACCTGTTTACCCAGGTGTTTATTCCAACCCCCGAGGTGTCCGTCGATGGTAACGGAAATGTGGTGTATCTTTATCATTACAGCCTTAGTGTCATTGTCCTGCTGGCAGGAGCCGTCTGCATCAGTGTGCAGTGTATTCTGCTGTACCGGCGTTACTGCAAAGGAGATCGGCTTGCCCTGCGTCAGCTGAGGCCCATCCTTTTGGGACTGGCGATTCTTGTCCTCTCTACGACCCTGTCCACAATTCCGCTCCTGGCAGGAATTCCCTTTGACATCATCTCAAGCGTTCTGTTTGCCTATCTGGTGTTCTACGCGCTGTACCGTAAGCGCCTGTTTAAGCTGAGCCTGTTGGCCTCTCCGGCAAACTGCTATCTGGTTGCCGTTCTGGTCAGTCTGTCCCTGTTTAACGCCTTCTATGCCCCCCTGCGTTCTCTGGTGGACAAGCTCAATCTCAGCGAAAGCATCTCGGTTGCGTTTTTCTGCGGGATTCTTCTGGCCCTGATTTACCTGCTGTACCGGATCATGAAGGAATTTCTGGATGTTCTGTTCATTAAGGAGGAGCAGAATCGTACGGAGACAATGCAGCAGTTCAGCCAGACCATTTCCCGGACCCTGAACAAAAACGAGATCCTGACAGGCCTGCTGGATGTAATCCAGAAGATTATTTCTCCGGATATGGCCTGTGTATTCCTGGTCGCGAAGGACGGAAGATATCAGGAAGAGCAGTCCCTCAGTCCGCTCCATAATGACCATTTCGTTCTGGAACCGGATCATCCTCTGATTCGTTACCTTTCCAGACACGACAGCCCTATTCTCATGGAGGATTTTACCCATACAAAAGACTATCGCTCCATGTGGGAGAAGGAAAAGCAGCTGCTTCGGGAGAAGAATGTTGTCTGTGCCGCGCCTCTGAAGGATGCCGAGAATCTGATTGGCGTGGTGCTGCTGTCCAAAAAACGAAAAGGGAAGCCCTACACTGCCGATGATCTGAGTATGCTTGATTCGCTGTGCTCCGTCTGCTCCATGGCGGTGAAGAATGCCCGTCAGTATGAGAAGGCCTATGAAGAAGCCCGCAGAGATGAGCTGACCGGTCTGTTCAACAGAAAGAGCTTCTACGAAACCGCTGCCAAGGTTTTTGCCGAGGGGAGCCAGCAGGCCCTGTCGCTGGTGATGCTGAACATCGATGATTTTAAACTCTACAATCAGCTCTACGGCAACAGGGAAGGAGACAGCGCCCTTCAGAAAGTCGCAGATATCATTCGTGCGTCCACGGAAGGACGGGGGATGGCTTTCCGTATGGCGGGAAAGGAGTTTACGCTCCTGCTGCCCGGCTATGATATTTACTCCGCCAAGCTGCTCACCGAATCCATTCTGGACCAGGTCCGCCATATGAGCTCCAACCGGGAGCTGTACCAGCTGAAAACCCTGACCATGAGCTGCGGTATCTGCGCGGCTCCCTATATGGCTTCCTCCCTGGAGGAACTGATCTCCAATACCGATTTCGCTGTTTATACCGCCAAGCATTCCGGCAAAAATCGGGTGGTCATCTATTCCGAGGCGGCGGTACAGGAGAAGCAGAAGGCAGAGCATACCAGCGGCTACGAAACCTATGCCTCCACCATTATCGCGCTGACCGCGGCCATCGATACCAAGGACCATTACACCTTCAGCCATTCCCAGAATGTGGCGGAATATGCCATGGCCCTTGCCAGAGAATGCGGCATGAGCGACGACTTTGTGAGCATCATCCGTGAGGCGGGGCTGCTGCATGATATCGGGAAAATCGGCATTTCCGAAACCATTCTGAATAAGCCGGCCCGGCTTAACGCCGAGGAATATGAGATCATCAAAACCCATGTGGAAAACTCCGTGGGCATTATCCGGCACCTGCCCTCTCTGGACTATGTAATCCCGGCTGTCATTTCTCACCACGAGCGGTATGACGGCAGGGGATATCCCAGAGGAATTTCCGGGGAAGCCATCCCTCTCATGGGCCGGATTCTCTGCGTTGTGGATTCCTTTGACGCCATGATTTCCAGGCGGAACTACAAGAAAGCCATGCCGCTGGAAGACGCCCTGGCGGTTCTTGAGCAGGAGAAGGGAAAACAGTTTGACCCGCACCTTGTGGATGTGTTCGTAACCATGATCCGGGAGGGAAAGCTGCAGGTCAAATTCAACTCCCCGGCGGAATAACCGGACAGCGATTCTCCGCAGCCGGCTCTGCCCCAAACGTGCCGGATTTGCGGGACGGGAATTACAGAAAAGCATCCGTATCTTTCGTGGATACGGATGCTTTTTTACGATATGGAAACGGCCCTGGGGCGGGTCAGCTGCTCTGAGAGGCGAACTGAGCCTGGTACAGTTCATAGTAAAAGCCCTGGTTTGCCATCAGGGTCTCATGATTGCCCTGCTCCACTACCTGACCATCCCGGAGCACCAGGATGTGGTCCGCGGAACGAATGGTGGAAAGCCGGTGGGCAATGACAAAGCAGGTTTTTCCGGCCATCAGGGTGCGCATCGCCGCCTGAATCTGCTGCTCGGTGCGGGTATCTACATTGGAGGTAGCTTCGTCCAGAATCAGCATCTGGGCATCCAGCAGCATAGCCCGGGCGATGGTCAGCAGCTGCTTCTGCCCCTTGGAAATGGCGGAGCCGTTGTCCGTCAGGATGGTGTCGTAGCCCTGGGGCAGCCGGGAAATCAGGGGGTGAATTCTCGCGGCCTTTGCCGCGGCCACCACTTCATCCATAGTAGCACCCGGTTTTCCGTAGGCGATGTTATCAAAAATGCTTCCCTGAAAGAGCCAGGTGTCCTGAAGAACCATGGAGTAGGCCCGGCGCAGGGAGCCGCGGGTGAGGTCCCGGATATCCTGTCCGTCCACCAGCACCTGGCCGCTGTCCACATCGTAAAACCGCATCAGAAGATTGATGATGGTGGTTTTTCCGGCTCCGGTGGGGCCCACAATGGCGGTGAGGCTGCCGGGCTTGGCGTGGAAGCTCAGGTTCGTAATAATGGGGCGTCCGGGGATATAGGAGAAGCTGACATCCTTCATTTCCACATCGCCCCGGACAGAAGTGAGCGCTTTTGCGTCCGGGCTATCCGGCACTTCGGGCTCCGCGTCAATGAGGGCAAAGACCCGCTCGGCGGCGGAGAAAGCGCTCTGCAGCTCGGCAATCATGTTTGCCATCTCATTGATGGGGCCGGAGAACTTCCGGGAGTACTGGACGAAGCTGCTCAGATCACCCAAACGTACCTGCCCCTGAAGGAACAGCAGGGAGCCAAACACGCAGACCAGGGTCAGGGAGATGTTACTGAAGAAATTAACGGAGGGGCCGGTGATGGTACCGTAGGATTCCGCCACGGTATAGGCATCCACCGCTTCTCCGTTTTTTTCGTCAAACCGGTCAAGAACCGCGTCCTCCCGGCCATAGGCCCGGATGGTCCGGTGGCCGGAAAGCATTTCCTCCACAAATCCGTTGAGGGCGCCCAGCTTCGCGCTGCGGCGGCGGAACATGGGCCGCACCACCCCGGTAAGCCAACGGGTAAACAGAAACATAACGGGAATTGTGAACAGGAAGATGATGATAAGCTTCGGGGCGATGGAGAGCATCATAAAAAAGGAAACGGTGACGGTGACGATGCTCTGCATGAGCTGCAAAAGATCCGTGGACAGGGACTGGTTCACCGTGTCCACATCGTAGGTGATGACGCTGATAATGTCGCCGGTCTGGAACCGGTCAAAAAAGCTGACGGGCAGAGCGGTGAGATTCTCGAAAATGTCATGGCGCATCTGCTGGGAGATCCGGCGGGACATGCGGATCATGACGATGTTGAGGCAGTAGGTAAGGCAGCCCGAGAGAACATAGAATGTGACCATCAGCCCGGCGCAGCGGAACACGGTGGGAAAATCCACGGTTCCGGCAGGGACATCGATGGCGTTGATGGCCTGACCGGAGAGCTTTGGCCCGTAGAGCCCCAGCAGGCTGGAACTGACGGAGAGCAGGATTGCCAGCACCAGAAGCCGGCGGTTCCTGCCTAAGTAGCTCCACAGCCGCCTCAGCATGGCGCCGGCGCTGACATGGCTGACAGCCAGACGGCGGGTATCTCCGCTGGTTTCCGCCCGGGAATACCGTCCGCCGCCGATCATGGAGGGATTTCCCATCAGGCACCCTCCTTTCCGTCGCCCATCTGGGTCATGGCGATGCTCCGGTATTCGGGGCAGTGTTCCATGAGAGCCTCGTGGGTACCGGAACCGATGACGCGCCCATCGTCCAACACAAGAATCCAATCCGCGTGGCGCAGGGAACTGATCCGCTGGGCAACCAAAACCGTGGTGGTGTCATGGTAGTTCCGGTGGAGGGCCTGACGGAGCCGGGCGTCGGTGGCGTAGTCCAGGGCGGAGGAGGCGTCATCCAGAATCAGAATTTCGGGATTGGCCGCCAGTGCCCGGGCGATCAGCAGCCGCTGCTTCTGGCCGCCGGAAAGGTTGTTGCCCCGAACCTGCACCGGTTGCTCTATGCCCTCGGGCCGCTCATGGAGAAAGTCTGCCTGGGCACACTCTGCCGCGGCTGCCATGGCATCGTTATCTACGGATCGGAAAAAGCGGATATTGTCACCTGCGGTGCCTTCGGCCACAAAATCATTCTGGAACACCACACCGAACTTTTTCCGGAGGACCTCCGGCGCTATGGTACGGATGTCCCGGCCGTCAATGAGTATGGTGCCGCTGTCCGGGTCATAGAGCCGGAGAAGCAGCTGAAGCAGGGTGGTCTTTCCGGAACCGGTGGCGCCGATGATGCCCAGGGTTTGCCCGTGTTCCAGAGAAAAGGAAACGTGCATGAGGTCCGGTTCCCGTCCGTTATAGGAAAAGGTCACGTCCCGGAACGCAATATGAGGAGCACCCGTTTCCGGACCGGTTTCCGGCAGCACCGCCAGATCTTCGGGGGCTTCCAGGACGGACGCCACCCGCTTGGCACTGGCCTGCCCCTTGGAGAACATGACAAAAATCCGGGTGATGCCCAGCATGGCGTTGAGGATCATGGTAAAATACTGCAAAAAGGCTACGATAACGCCGCTGCGCACAGCACCGCCGTTGACCCGGTAAGCGCCCACCACGACCACCAGCGTCAGTCCCAGATTCAGCACAAGGGTGGAGGCGGGGTTTGTAATGGCGCTGACGGAGCCTGCCTTCCGGTCCACATCCGTCAGGTCCTGATTGACCTTCTGGAAGCGCTCTTTTTCGTAGTCGGTTTTGCTCAAAGCCTTAATGACCCGGATGCCGGTAATATTTTCCTGCACAGTGCCCACCATCCGGTCCAGCACCGACTGCTGCCTGGTGTACAGGGGCACGCTGATCCTTGTGACATAGTAGACGACGATGCCGATGACCGGCAGCAGCGCGATGAGCACCAGGGACAGCAGGCCGTCCATGCTGACCATCATGGCGATGCCCCCCAGCAGGAGAATGGGGGCACGGATGCCCAGCCGCTGGGTACGGGCAAGGAGCTGATTGATGTTATAGGTATCGCTGGTGAGCCGGGAAACGGCGGAGGAGGTGGTGATGCTGTCCATCTGCCGGGGGGAGAAACCAATGAGTTTCTCAAAAAGGTCGTGGCGGATGGCCCGGGTGATCTTTCCGGAGGACACGGCGGACATCCGGTTGGCAATCACATTGAAGCCGAGACAGGCGGCGGCGCACAGGAGCATGAGCCCGCCGAAGAGGAAGATGTCCCGCCGGCTCCCGGCGGGCACCTTATAGTCCAGAATGATCTCCATGAGATAGGGGATGGTAAGCTCTGCCGCCGCGCCCAGGAGCTTAATCAACATGGTAAGAACAATAAACCACCAATGGGGACGAAGATAGTTTCCAAGCTTTTCCATGGCTTACAGCTTCTTCTTTCGGTTGTAAAGCCGGGCAAGGCCGCCCTCACTGGTTTCCCGGAAGCGGTGGTCCAGGTTGACACCGGTTTCCCGCATGGCCCGGCAGACCATGTCGTAGCTGATGTTCCGGGAGCCGGTGAGGAAGTAGCTCAGGTTGCAGGCGTTCATGGCCCGCATGGCGGCAACGGCGTTGCGCTCGATGCAGGGAATCTGCACCAGACCGCAGATGGGGTCACAGGTTAAGCCCAGGTGATGCTCCATAGCCACCTCCGCGGCGTACTCCACCTGGTCCAGGTTCTGCTTATAGAGCTCCGCCAGGGCAGCGGCAGCCATGGAGCAGGCGGTGCCGATTTCCGCCTGACAGCCGCACTCCGCACCGGAAATGGAGGCGTTGCTCTTGGTCAGGTTGCCGATAATTCCGGCGGCGGCAA
>CAMEIK010000027.1 GCA_945918315.1 uncultured Clostridia bacterium | reverse complement strand
GTCAAAAAGACAGCGGCCCGTGATTTGTATGAAATTACGCGTTCAGCATGTCCAGATTGCAGGTCTGGGCAATGGACTTGCGGATCTCCGCCCGGAGGGGCAGCACCGCGGAGGGAGTCACACTGAGCTCGTCCACACCGATGGCAAGGAAGGTGGGCAGCATGCTGATGTCCGCGCCCAGCTCGCCGCAGATACCGATCCAGATGCCGGCCTTGTGGGCAGCATCGGTGGCCATCTTCAGAGCCCGGAGCACCGCGGGATGGTGGGGGTCAAAGAACTTGCCCAGGTCGTTGCACTGACGGTCACAGGCCAGAGTGTACTGGGTCAGGTCGTTGGTGCCCACGGAGAAGAAGTCCACCAGCTGGGCCAGCTCCTCCGCCATAAACACGGAAGAGGGAGTCTCGATCATAATGCCGATCTCGGTGTCCGGATTGAAGGGAACTCCCTCCTCCGTCAGCTCCTTCATCACGCTCTGGCAGGCCCGGCGGCACTCCTTGACCTCCCAGACGGAGGCAATCATGGGGAACATGATGGCGACCTTGCCGTAAGCGGAAGCCCGGTACAGAGCCCGCAGCTGGGTGCGGAAGACCTCCGGCCGGTTCAGGCAGATACGAACAGCCCGCAGACCCATGGCAGGGTTTTCTTCCTTGTTCAGGTTGAAGTAGCCCACCTGCTTGTCGGCGCCGATATCCAGGGTCCGGATAATGACCCGCTTGCCGTTCATGGCCATTGCCACGGACTTGTATGCCTCAAACTGGGCATCCTCGGTGGGATAGTCCTCGGAGGCCAGATACAGGAATTCAGAGCGGAACAGGCCGATGCCCTGGCCGTCATTGGCAATGACGGAGGCCACGTCCTCGGGAGAGCCGATATTGCAGTAAAGCTTGATCTTTCTGCCGTCCAGGGTCACATCCTCCTGACCCTTCAGCTGCTGATACAGCTCCTTCATCTTCTGCTGCTTTTCGTACTTCTCCCGCATGGCTGCCAGGGTCATGGGATCGGGATCCAGCACCACCTGACCGGTCTCACCGTCAATGTAGGCAAGGCGGCCGTGATACTCCGGCTTCAGGGCATCGCCCAGGCCGCAGATGGCGGGAATTCCCATAGTTCTTGCCAGAATGGCGGTGTGGCTGTTGCCGGAGCCGCCCTGGGTCACGAAGCCCAGAATCTTGGTCTTGTCCATCTGCAGGGTCTCGGAGGGAGCCAGATCGTCCGCAGCCAGAATCACCGGCTCCTCGGAGTCGATACCGCCCTCCACAATACCCATCAGATTATTGAGAAGCCGCTGGGTCACATCCTTGATGTCGGCGGCTCTGGCCTGCATGTAGGCATCGTCCATGGCGGCAAACATGGCGGCGAACTGCTCACCGGCCATCATCACGGCGTACTCCGCGTTGCACTGTTCTTCCTCCATGGTGCTCATGATGGCATCCACATAATCCTCGTCCTCGACGAACATGGCATGCGTCTCAAACAGGATGGCGGTTTCATCGCCGGCTTCCTCCCGGCAGTTCTCCGCCAGGACCTCCAGCTGAGCGATGGCCTTCTGCTGGGCCTCCGCCAGACGGGCCTTCTCTGCTTCCACATCCGCGGAAACCTTTTCAATCTTCTTCTCGGCGCGATGGTAGAAATAGATGTTCCCCTTGAGAACGCCCTTGGAAACACCCTTGCCCTGAATTACAATCATAGTGATCCTCCTGTTATGAAGTTGTCAGCCGGCAGCATTACACATTCCGGCCCCAATACCGGAAACCCCGTCAGGGTGGGGCCCCGACGGGGAGTATGTTCTCTGAATTACAGGTTCTCCTGGAAGAACTTCTCCAGAGCCGCAATGGCGGCATCCTCGGAAGCGCCGTTGGCGCTGACGGTAACCTCGTCGCCGGTCTTTACGCCCAGGCCCATCAGCATCATCAGCTGGGTCATCTTGACGGTCTTCTCGCCCTTGGTCAGGGTGATGGCGGTATCGGGATAGGTCTTGGCCATCTTCGCCAGCAGGCCGGCAGGACGGGCATGGATGCCCATGGGGTCTTTCACGGTAAAGTTAAAGCTCTTCATAATGGTTCCTCCAGAAAGTGAATGTATTTTGATGAACGGTTTTGATAACCTTTATCAACTGTTTATGCCTGCCGGAATGGGCGTTGAGGGGGGCGTTCCCGCCCAAAGGCTCTGGGTATTTGCCCTTTTTCAGCCGGAAACACTCAATGCGCCGGCGGAAAAACAGCAAAGCTTGTCTGATTGGGCTTTGATCGCCTATATTATAGCGGATAGGAACATAAAGTGCAATAGGAAAAGCCCCAAAAACCGCTCTTTTTTCCGATAGAATTTTCCTGGAAAAGGTTGGTATTTCGGCGGAAACGCGGATTATGGGCATGGTTTTTGTGCAATTTTTCGTCAGAATTTTATTTAGAAGAACCGGAATATCTCCGAATTTTTCTCAGGAAAAGTTTTATTTCCTCCTTTTTAAAAAACAGCTTTATATGAACCGACAATAGTGGGAGGGCTTGCTTTTCCCGCGTTAACCGGATATAATCCTCAATGAAACCGGTCTTGGGAGGATACGCCATGATAAAAGCTGTCTTTTTTGATGTTGACGATACACTCTTTTCCTTTCAAAAAGCCCATAGGGCGGCCATGGTGCCCCTTTGCCAGTATGTCTGGGAGCAGCTTCAGATTCCTCCGGAGGAATTTGTCCTTGCCTATGACACTCAATACCGCCGGATGGAGGAGGAAATAGGCCCCCAGGCTGCCATCCACAACCGGATGATCCGGTTCCTGCGGATTCTGGAGGAGCGGGAAAAGCCCCTTTCCTTCGCACCGCTGCTGAATGACCTGTACTGGAACGCTGTTCTGGATGCCGGTGAGCCGGAGCCGGGAGCCACGGAGTGCATCCGCTCCCTCCGGCAAAAGGGGTATTTCCTGGGTATTGCCAGCAACATGACCCTGGACTGGCAGATGAAGAAGCTGGACAAAATCGGCCTGCTTCCCTGTTTTCACCGCATTGTCTCCAGCGAGGAAGCCGGCATTGAAAAGCCCCATCGGGGATTCTTTGACCTTTGCCTCCGGTACGCCGGATGCAGCCCCCAGGAATGTCTCATGGTGGGAGACAGTCTGGAGCTGGACATTCTCGGCGCCGAAAACGCCGGTATGCGCGCGCTGTGGTACGCCGGCCCGGAAAAGCTCTCGGCCCACCCAGGCTTTTCCCACTATTCCCAGCTGGAAGACCGGATCGCCCTCCTTGACTGATCTGACGCAGAAAACGTGCCCGGACCGAAATCGGCCAGGGCACGTAGTTTTATGCTTCCGCGCTGAGACGGGCAACAAATTCAGCTTTCTCCTCCGCTTTGAAAAAGGCTGAGCCGGACACCAGAACATTCGCTCCCGCCGCCTTGCAGATGGGCGCGGTGCGGGAATCCACCCCTCCGTCCACCTCCAGAAGACAGGCAGGATTGCACTGCCCCAGGCGGCCCCGAAGATAACGGAGCTTTTCCATCATGTCCTCCATAAACTTCTGTCCGCCGAAGCCAGGCTCCACCGTCATAATGAGAATCATGTCGCAGACAGCAAGATAGGGCTCCAGGGCCTCCACCGGCGTTCCGGGTTTGATGGAGATTCCCGCTTTTACGCCCAGGGACCGGATGGTTAACAGCGTCTGACGGATTTTCTCCGGGGTGTCCGCTTCCAGATGGACCGTCAGATAGTCCGCTCCCGCCTTACAAAAGGCCTCCGCGTACCGACCGGGCCGGTCAACCATAAGGTGCACATCCAGTGTCAGGTCCGACACCCGCCGTAGGGCTTTCACCACCGGAATACCGATGGTAATATTGGGGACAAACTGCCCGTCCATAATATCCACATGGGCCCAGGGTGCCCCGGCATCCCGAATCACTCCCATATCCCGCTCCAGATTGGCAAAATCCGCGGACAGAATGGAAGGCGCGACAATCGCCATAACGTTTTCCTCCTTAGCCTCTGTTCTCCGAAAATTATACGATATTTTCCAAAATTTTACAAGGAGAATTTATCCAGGGTCACTTCTTCCAGCCGCCGTTTGGGGACATAATGCCGATCCTCTTCGTCCCGATAATACCCCGTACCGCCATCCTCTCCCACCTGGGTCAGGATCACCGTTTCAGCCGGCTCCCCAATGGCGACAAGGAGCATGGGCACAGCCCAGTCAGGCAGGCGCAAACGGTTTTTCAGGTCTCCTGACGGGAAGGAACCGATCATGCATCCGCCCAGTCCCCGCTCCGCCGCCGCCAGAAGAATGGTCTGGGCAGCGATTCCCACATCCCGCTGGAATTTGCCGGATGCCGGATCAATCCGGGTATCCTGGCAGATCACGATGAATGCGGCAGGTTCCATTCCCGGGTGGGGAAGGCGCATCTCCGGCAGCCCCTTGGCCCAGCGGCTCAGGCTCTGGATCTCTGCCACCTCCTCCGTCTCCCAGGCAAGATAATACTTGAGGGGCTGAATATTCCCCGTGGAGGGGCAGAGTCGGGCACATTCCGCCAGGGCAAGCAATTCTTCTTTTGTCACCTTCCGGTCTTTCCGAAACCCCCGATAGCTTCGGCTCTTTTCCACAAGCTCCCGTACCGTCACCCTTCGTCCTCCCGTCTATTTCCGATTGACCGTATAAATGCCCGCTGCCGTCAGGCAGGCGGCAAGGATATACTGCCAGGCAAAGGGCTCCTTCAGCAGCAGGGACGAAAACATGACACCAAACACAGGAATGAGGGAATTGTAGATTGCCACCTTGCTGATGGGATGGTTGGCCAGCAGCATATTGTAGATTCCGAAGCAAACAGCGGAGATCAGAATGAGGACAAAGAGAATGGTCACGCCCCAGGGTGTCACATTCCAGGGCTGACGAACCCCCACTGCCAGTCCCACCGCAAGCAGCATCAGCCCGCCCCCAGACATACCGTAGCCCGTGGCTGCCATCATATCCATCTTTTTGGAAATAAACCGGGTCAGCAAGCCGCCCCCCGCCGCGCAGCAGGCATTGAGCAGTATCATGCCGTCCCCCAGAAAGGTGATATTGGAGAACAGCCCGCCGCCGGGGGTGATGCTAATGGTCAGAATACCGCAGAAGCCCAGCAGGCACCCCAGTATTTTCTTCCCGTTAAAGGTATCATCCGCCAGAAACAGCCCCGACAGAATAATCAGAAAGAACACATTCATGGAATCCAGAATGGTGGACCGGGAGCTGGGGATATAGGACAGGCCGATATAGGAAAACAGGTAGTGCAGCGCCGTGTTGACAAGGGCAAACAGCGCAAGCGCAGGCATTTCTTTCCCTGTAACGGTCAGCTTTCTTCTCTGGACGGCGCTGAAGGCCAGCACCAGAAGCCCCGCCATAAAAAACCGGATTCCCGCAAACAGGATCTTGCTCCCCAGATCCGTGGGCGCGATTTGCAGCTCCCCGTAGCCCAGCTTGATGAAGGGATAGGCCAGCGACCAGCCAAGGGCGCAGGCAAGCCCCAATATGGGCCGGGTTTTTTCACTTTTGAAAAGCATTGTTGTTTCCTCTCTTTTTCCGAGCCGGGGGACGCTTTTAAAAACGGGTCCCAGGGTTACTGCCGGAATTATACATCAGCCGCTTCTCTTTCGCAAGGGTGTCTCCCGGGAAATTTTCCGCCGCAGGACAGCATTGGGGCCGATGCGGGCATCGGCCCTCACAATGATTTCTTCGACTGCCCCAAAAAATCCAGGCAAACCAGTGTTTTTACTCCAGCATCAGGTCCCGGAGGGCCCGGTTCACCTGTTCCTTATGGCCTGTGGGGTCTGAATCCTTGTCCGGAATCTCCCGGAAGGAAGACCCGGGGATATACCGGCTGAGGATTTCCCCATAGGTAAAGGGATGGCAGAAATCGTTCCGGTTCGCCAAAATCAGCGTGGGTACGGAAATGGCCCTCAGGGCTTCCAGAGAGGCAACCGGTGCCTGTCCGGGAAGAATACAGTATTTCTGCCAGTTTCTGCGGTTAAACGCCTCCCCGAAGGGAATGGTAAAGGCATTTTGCGTATAGAGTGTGGTTTCCATAATCACCGGATAGCTCCGGGTTTCCCGGAAGGCATCCAGGCCGCCCTGGCGCAGAGACTGCCCAAGGTCATAGTAGGCCCTTCTTACCGGTTCCGGCATAGGTCCGTCCAGCCAGGCGTTTCGGATAAGCAGCAGCTTTTCCACCCGCTCCGGAAACCGGACGGCAAGATTCAGGCAGACAGCGGCCCCCATGGAAATGCCCGCGAAGGCTGCTTTTTCCAGTTTCAGATGGTCCAGAAGGCCGATCACATCCTCCGCCAGCCGGTCAAAGCCAAAGCGTTCCCAGTCCGCGCCGCTGCCGCCATGGCCCTGCTGGTTGGGGCAGATCAGACGCACACCGGCAATGGGCTGACAGACCCCCTGAATCTGGCGGACGCTGCCCCCCAGGCCATGAAGAAACACCAGGGGACGCCCCTGCCCGGACACTTCATATTCCAGCCGGATGCCGCCATAGGTAAAAGAATCCATCATACCATTGCCCTCTTTAAAAACGCCACGCTTTTTTCAATCTGGGACTGAGCAAGCCCGTGGAGCTCCAGGGGACCATGGTAGCCACACTGCTTTAAAAGCCGGATATAGCGAGGGAAGTCCAGTTCTCCCTCCCCGGCAGCCACGAAGAAAAGGCTCCCCTTCAGGGAAAAATCCTTGGCATGGGCCAGAACAATGTCTTTTCCCAGCGCGTCGAAAGCTTCCTCCAATATTTCCGCCATCCGGGGCACCTGCTCCGGCCGGAACAGGTTCGCCCCGTCCATGATGATTTTCAGATTGGGGCTGTCCACATCGTCCAAATAACGGCGGGCCTTTTCCGGAGTGCAGATAATATTGCTGGCTTCCGTCTCAACGCCCAGGGTAATGCCGTTATCCTCAGCATACCGGAGGATTTTCTCCGTAGAGCGCATCAAATCGGACCATGCAGCCTCTGTCAGGTTGTCCTCATGCCAGGCCCATTTATCCTTTGGGTGCCTGGAGCCGGTGCAGAGGGTGACAATGGGGATTTCCAGAAGCCGGGCGATCCGGCACTGGGTTTCAAACTGCCGGCAGCCCCGGGCTCTGGCGTCTTCATCCGGGTCGATCATATTAAAGGTTCCGGAGAGAGCGTCCAGGGTGATGCCGTATTGCTTTGCCAGGGCCGGAATGGTCAGGAGGGCTTCCTCGTCCACCCTTTCCGGCAGGGTCGGCAGTCCGGCGGAGGAAAGGTTGAACTGGGTGTGGTGGATGCCCTGGCGGTCCATTTCCCGGAACACCGCTTCCAGGGACATATGCGCATAGGTTCTGGAAAAAATACCGATTTCCATATTACAGCGCTCCTTCCACATCTTCCAGCCGGACCCACCGGCCCTCTGCCTGCACAGACTGGTAGGTGGCAATCAGGGCCCGCATGACCTGGATGCCGTCCTCCGCGGAAGCGCCGGCCAGGGGGAGGCCTTTCAGCACGCTTTCGGCAAAGCCCTCCAGCTCCCGGCGGTAGAACTGGCCGTCAAAGGCCGCCGGGGTCACCGCGGTGCAGGTCTCCTTGTCAAAGCAGGTCACCTCAGAGGATCTAAACTCCCAGGGGTTGTAGGTTTTCGCGAAAACCGTTCCGCCGGTGCCGTAGATTTCACAGCCCTCGTGCCACTGCTGGGCAATGGCAATGGTAAGGTCCAGTGTTCCGATGGCGCCGCTGGCAAAATCGCAGTCGATCAGCCAGGAGTGGAGCTTTTCCCTATGGACGTACCGGGCTGCCACCCGGGTGATGGGCCCCATAAAATACAACGCCGTATCAAACAGGTGGCTGCCATGGCCCAGGAGGTAATAGTGATCCAGAACCGCCTTAGGATTTCCGGCGGGCTTTTTCATTTGATCGCTGGAATACAGTACCGGCATCACATTGTCCGTCAGGGTATAGCGGCCGATGCTGTCGCAGTACCAACCCTTGTAGGTGGTGACAAAGCCCAGCTTTTCTTCCTTGAAGTCTTTGGCAAACTGCAGACCCTGGTCAAAGCGCTTCATGTGCCCGATTTGCAGGACCAGGCCCTTTTCCTCCGCCAGAGCTTTCAGCTCCCGGCATTCCTCCAGGGAAACCCCCATAGGTTTTTCCAGCAGCACATGCTTACCCGCGAGAATCGCCTGCTTCGCGCAGGGAACGTGGAACTGGTCGCCGATGCCGATAATGACCGCCTCTACCCTGGGGTCCGCCAGCATTCTCTCATAATCGGTGTAGGTCACATCCGGCGCGTAGATTGCCGCCATTTTGGCAAGCAGCTCCTCCGCCACATCACAGATGGCGTACAGATGGACATTTCTTGCCTTTGTGCTGCCGATCAGGTGGGCCGCCTGGCAAATGATGCCGCAGCCCAGCACCCCCACATTCAGGCAGCGTTCCTCTTTCTTAACATTGGTTTTCATGAAATCCCTCCCGTTGGAATCAATCCCGTTTCTTTTTCTGCTCCAGCTGCGCCCGGTACTTTTTTCCTACCTCCAGCCCGGACTGGATGCTGGACCCCCGCATAATGGCGGAAGACCCGAATTTGCTGTTGATGGCATCGTAGGCCCTGTCCAGCCTTCGGGCTTTCTCCCGGTCCGCGTCGGAAAACATGGAAAGCTGGGCCGCTTCCCCGTGGGTCAGGTCCGTAAGGGACATCCCCAGCAGCCGCAAAGGAGTATGACCGTCCCACAGCTCCCCGAAAAGCTGTTTTCCGGTTTCAAAAACCTCCCGGGAAATATCCGTCGGCTCCGGAAGCTTCCTCTGATGGGAGCGGGTCCTGAAGTCGTTGGACCGGATGGACACTGCCAGGCATCGGGCCTTTACCCCGTCGGCGCGCATCCGGGCTGTGACACTGTCCGTCAGGGCCAGAAGCACCCCATGGGCCTGCTGAAAGGTAACCACATCCTCCTCCAGTGTCGTGGAAACGCTGTATCCCTTGGCATCCTCCGGCGCGGCAAGCACCGGGGAAGGATCCCTTCCGTTGGCATACGCATGAATCTGCCTGCCCATTTTCACACCAACCAGCCGTTCTACCCGGGCCGGGTCGCCGCGGGCAAGGTCCCCAATAGTCCGGATTCCCGCTTTTTCCAGTTTTTCGGCGGTGGAAGCGCCGACTGTAAACAGGTCCCGCACCGGAAGGGGCCACATTTTCTCAGGGACCTCCCGTAAAAACAGGGTGTGGACCTTGTCCGGTTTTTCAAAGTCGCTGGCCATTTTAGCAAGGAGCTTATTGTCCCCGATGCCCACATTCACGGTAAAGCCCAAATCTTCCCGAATTCTGTCCTTGATAGCGCGGGCAATGGCGACAGGGTCCGGGTAGAGCCGATGGGTCCCGCTCATATCCAGGAAGCATTCGTCGATGGAGTATTTCTCCACCACCGGCGCATATTCCCGGCAGATATCCATAAATGCTTTGGAACACTGTTCATACAGCTGGAAGTCGGGTTTCGCCAGAACCAGTTCCGGGCATTTGCGCAGGGCCATGCCGATGGGCTCTCCGGTTTTGACCCCGTGATTCTTCGCGGGGATGGATTTAGCAAGAACCACCCCTGTGCGCTTTTCCGGGTCGCCGCCGATGGCCGCGGGGATCAGGCGAAGGTCTGTTTCCCCCTTCTTCACCCGTCGGGCCGCCTCCCAGGACAGGAAAGCGCTGTTGACATCCACATGAAAAATCAGCCGTTCCATAG
>CAMEIK010000026.1 GCA_945918315.1 uncultured Clostridia bacterium | reverse complement strand
AAAAAATAAAAACGCTGCCGGGAAAACCGACAGCGCGTTTATCAGCCAAATCAGACAGCCCGCTGAACCTTGTTGGAACGGAGGCATCTGGTACATGCGTACACATGGCAGGGAGTTCCATTCACGATGGCCTTGACCCGCTTCACGTTGGGGCTCCAGGTCCGGTTGGAACGTCTGTGGGAGTGAGAAACTTTGATACCGAAAGTCACGCCCTTGCCGCAATAATCACATTTCGCCATTTCTTGCACCTCCAATCCGGATGACAACTTGCATAAATCCGCCTTTACAGGCCTGAATAATATACCAGATTTCCGCTGAAAAAGCAAGTACTTTTTTTGCAAAATTCGATTTTTTTATTTTCCTGTTGATATTCCCCGGAAGATTGATATAATAGCCCTGTGCAGAGCATTCAAAGATAAAAATTGTAAGGGAGGCATCCGGATGCCGGAAACATACAGCGTCCCTCTGACCACCCTGGTGAGGGAATTTCATCTGGAGCCGGCCTTTCTGTCCACAGATTATGAATCCATCCGTGTGACGGTGGAGGATGTGGCAAGGCCCGGATTACAGCTTGCCGGCTACTTCGATCATTTTGAGCCCATGCGGCTTCAGCTCATGGGCAATGTGGAAGTCAGCTTTATTGAGCGGTTCAGCGCCGCGGAACGGGCAGTGATTTTTGACCGTTTTTTATCCTATAAGCCCCCCGCGCTGATCATGGCCCGGGATTTCCCGCCAGATCCTCAATGCCTGGAAATGGCGAAAAAGCATAACGTCACCGTTCTTCGCAGCCGCAGAGCCACCACCACCGTGGCCTCCACCATTATCACCTACCTGAGGGCCGCCCTTGCCCCCCGCATCACCCGCCACGGCGTTCTCATGGAGGTATACGGCGAGGGCCTGCTTCTCATAGGCGACAGCGGTATCGGCAAGAGCGAAGCCGCTCTGGAGCTGCTCAAGCGCGGACACCGGCTCATTGCCGACGACGCCGTGGAGATTCGAAAGATCACGGAAACCTCCCTGTCCGGTACCGCGCCGGAGCTGATCCGGAACTATATTGAGCTGCGGGGTATCGGCATCATCAACGTTGCCAAGCTTTTCGGCATGGGCGCGATCCGTTCCGAAAACGAAATCGACCTGGTTGTCAATATCGTTCCCTGGAACTCTCAGGAGGCCTATGACCGGCTGGGACTGGAGGATCAGTATATGGAGATCCTGGGTGTCAAGGTTCCCATGAACACGATTCCCATTACCCCCGGGCGAAATCTGGCTGTGATTCTGGAAGTGGCCGCCATGAACAACCGGCAGCGCAAGCTTGGCTACAACCCCGCCCAGGAGTTCACCGATCAGATCAACCGCCACTTCGAGAACAATACGGGGGTACTATGAAAGAGCTGACCATCGGGTCAAACGATGCCGGGCAGCGGCTGGACCGATTCCTTGCCAAGGCGGTGCCTCTGCTGCCGGCTTCCCTGGCCCAGAAATATATCCGCATCAAGCGAATCAAGCTGAACGGCGCCCGGGCAGAGCGGGACACCCGGCTCCAGGCAGGAGACGTACTGTCGCTGTATATCAACGACGAGTTCTTCGACAAGCCCCGGGAGGATAACGCCTATCTCACGGTGGCAGCCCCAAGGCTCAACATTGTTTACGAGGACGAAAATATTCTCCTGGTGGACAAGCGGCCCGGTCTTGCCGTCCACCCCCACGACGGAGCGGAATACGGCAGGACCCTCATTGACCAGATTCAGGCCTATTTGTATCAGAAGAAGGAATGGCGGCCCCGGGAGGAAAACGCCTTTACCCCCGCCCTGTGCAACCGCATTGACCGGAACACCGGGGGCATCGTCATCGCGGCCAAAACCGCCGAGGCTCTGCGGATTCTGAATCAGAAAATCAAGGACCGGGAGATTGACAAGCGGTATCTTGCCATCGTGGAGGGGGCCCTCCCCAAAAAGGAAGGGAGCCTTACCGGATTTCTTTTCAAGGACGCCAAGAAAAACCGGGTCTTCGTCACCGACACCCCCCAGCCCGGGAGCAAGTCCTGCCGGACGGATTACCGGGTGCTTGCCAGCCGTAACGGTCTGACATTGGTGGAGTGCCGCCTGATTACGGGACGGACCCACCAGATCCGGGCCCAGTTTGCCCACGCCGGGCACCCCCTGCTGGGGGACGGAAAATACGGCAAGCTGGACAAGCGGTTCGACCGGGACTATCAGGCCCTGTATTCCTACCGCCTCACATTCACCTTTCCCACGGATGCCGGGATCCTGGAACCTCTGAAGGGCAGGTCCTTTCAGGTGAAGGAAGTGGATTTTGTACGGGAGTATTTCCCCGATTTCCGGCTTTCCCAGGATTGACCCATCCGGACACAGGAGGATTTCCATGATTGTTTTCATTACCAGCAGCCCCTTTGTGGACGGGGCGGACCGGGCGATTCTCAGTAACGCCAACGGCTTTGTGGACCGGCTCCGGGAGTCCCTGCCCCCCTATGGCCGGTGCCTGTTCGTGGCCTCCGACCCGGAGCGCCACGACCTGACCTGTCAGTTCGGGACCGATGTCATCCGCGCCTGCGCCGAGGCCGGGATCTTTTTCAGCGGCTACCATGTGCTGGACGGGACCAACGCCGGGTACGCGGAGGAACTGGTACGCATCAGCGATTTTATCATCCTTGCCGGAGGCCACGTCCCCACCCAGAACGCCTTTTTTCAGGACATCCATCTGCGGGAAATTCTGGAGGGGTTCCCCGGAGTGGTCATGGGCATCAGCGCTGGCTCCATGAACGCCGCCGAGGAGGTATATGTCCAGCCCGAGGAGGAGGGCGAAACCTCCCCGGATTTCCCCCGCTTCGCCCCCGGCCTGGCCCTCACCGGCGTCAATATCCTGCCCCATTATCAGAAGGTCAAGGACAACATCCTGGACGGCCTGCGGCTCTTTGAGGACATCACCTATGCCGACAGCTTTTGGCATACCTTCTTCGCGCTGCCCGATGGGAGCTACTTCTACCAGGACGATGACCGGCTTCTGCTTCTGGGTGAGGCGTTTCTCATCCGGGACGGAGAAATAGCACCCCTTACCGGGGACGGGGAAATCCTGGATATGGAGGATTTCGAGTAATCCAATTCGGCCCCATCCCGCAGTCATTCCGGTGCGCACACCGGCGTGGGAATCTCCATCGTCAGAAGCGCCCAGTCTCAACAACGAAAGAGATTCCCAAGCCCAAATTCCCCCTGTTTTTCTTCCGGCCAAACACTGTCCTTTTCCTTTCCCGGGATTTGGAAGATTACCCTTGACATCCGCTTTTTTCCGTGTTATAATCCCCGTTGTGGTGAGTGATCACCCGCCTTTATGGGCCTTTAGCTCAGTTGGTTAGAGCCTCCGGCTCATAACCGGATCGTCCCGGGTTCGAATCCCTGAAGGCCCACCAGTTTTTTCAGGGTCTCGGCCCTCTTGCATATAGGGGTATAGCTCAATTGGTAGAGCGGCGGTCTCCAAAACCGTAGGCTCAGGGTTCAAGTCCTTGTGCCCCTGCCAGAAAAAGACTCTGATTGTGATACAATCAGAGTCTTTTTCAACGAAATCCACCCTTTTGGGTGGGAGAAATCATCTTCGATGATGAAATCCCCTGCGGGGATGAAATCCGGCTCTACGCCGGATGGGTGGATTTAATTTCATCTGAGGCAGAGCCGAAGATTTCATCTGCACCGGCAGATTTCATCCTTGCGTGAGCAAGGATTTCATTATATAATGCGCATGAGGTGATCACTGTGGCAGAAAACAAACTTGCAGATCTATCAACCGATTTTGCTGTTAAAATTCTGAAACTGACCGATGGGATGAAAGATCATTATTCTTTGGTAAACCAATTGGAACGCAGTGCAACCAGCATTGGCGCAAACATCCGGGAAGCGAAGTATGCCCACAGCAAAGCAGACTTTACCGCAAAGCTTCAGATTGCCCTGAAGGAATGCTATGAAACAGAGTATTGGCTGGAACTGATGCAGAAAGCTGAACTATTGCCTGAAGAAGTCGCTAAAACTTATTTGCACGATTGTGGTTCCATCCGCCGGATGCTGATCGCCTCTGTCAATACAGTAAAAGCCAAACAGTAATATTATGATATTCGATAACAGGAGCCGTCAGTAAGGGTGTTCTCCCCTGCTGACGACTTTTTTTGTTAAATTGCTATCGTAGCATTTATGGGCTATTGTGTCATTTGTGGGTTATCGTAGAATTATTGATTTTGTTTGTTTTTTACGATATAATACATAAAAAAATAATTCTAAAGGGGTGAGAGAAGGATATGATGGAGGAACATTATATTAAAGGGAATATTGATTTATTGACGATGATTGAAAGTAAAGCATTTGACCAAGCAAAGGCTTTACACATAATTGAGGATATATCGGATCTAAATCAGCCAATCTTAAACTTAGATGGCTATTCTACAACATACTTATTTGAAGCTCAAGAGAGCAATAATGTTGAGGCCGTTCGATTCCTTTTGGAACATGGAGCAGATCCTAATTTAGACATTCCAGAGTTACTAAATGATTGCCCCTTACACGATTTGCACTTTTTGTGGCAAGAAATGGAAGATTACGTGCAGCAAAGACTGGAGATAGCAAAACTGTTTTTTGAATTTGGTGCAGATCCTAATTTGCCATATGATGGAGAGACTCTGTACGATCATGTGCGTTGGGAAGTGTTTAACGATTCTATCACTCCTCACGATTGGGAGTACATCAAAAGATTCTTCATACTCTTAATCGCATATGGTGGTGGCGGACGACAAAAGTATTCTCAAAAGCCGCATATTTTAGAACCCATCGACAAAGATCGCATTAGCGAATATGACTTCATGCTAATCCTGTGTCATGATAGATATCATCTTGAGGGACATTTAATTAATCCAGACGGAATTGACATAGGAACAGTTTAGGCGGAGAAAGTGAACCCCCTAAACCATAAATGCACCCCCTAAAACGAAAGTGAACCCCCATACACATAAGGGGGTTCGCCGCAAAATCTCCCATTCCGATTTTGTATCCTAATTACAGCAATTTGCCAAAATTGGGAATTTACGAGAAATCTCCTAAATTCCCAATTTTTTGTTATCTAAAAGTTCAAATCACAAATTTCAAGAAACGCAAAAATGCTTCTGAGCCTACGGTCTCGACAAAAAGGAGAGATTGCTATGCGTATGAAGAAAATTGTTGAAAATCGTACATTGAAGGCCGCTGCTGCTGAGTTCTTTGCTTTTAAGCGAGCGCAGAAGATCAGAGAAAGAACGCTGCATGATTATCAAAGGTACATCAATCCCTTTGTAGAACAGTCTTCCAATTCCATGGATATTGATGTTCTGAAGCGAGAGATTCTGGAATACTTTGCAAACATCCCTACCACCAGTCCTGCCAGATACAACCATCCCTATCAGTATCTTCATGCACTCTTCTCGTGGTGTGCCAAGCAGGACTATCTTCCCTACAACCCCTTCGACAAGCTGGATCTGAAGAAACTTAAGGATGAAGGAAATATCAAACCTGCATCTATCGAAGATATTCAGAGCTTTCTGAAGTGCCTGGACAAGCATAATTATCGAGCCACAGAGAATTGAACAGGCAATACAAAACCACGCACAACTCTTATGAGTCGTGCGTGGCTTTCTTAGTTAGGAAATAGCGCTGTTGATGCAGGAGAATGCAGCATTCGGTTCCAGTACACCAAAGTTGTGATAGCCCAGCAGATTGTACAAATTGAACTGGTAGTTGCCCTCGCCGCGAATTGCATTCTGACTGTCCACGATCAGCGCATTGCCGTAAGACTGCTGTGCCGCAAAGAAGGCGTCACTGCGGGATGCGCCCTCACTCAGCGCTTTCAGATAGTTCAGATAGAACCAATAGAAGTTGCTTTCGGTCATAGCTTCCAGAGATGCCTGGTTTTTTACACCATTGTTGGATATAACATGGGTAGCAGAGAACATACCAACACAGTTGCCGTTCAGAGCTGTGGTGGTGATATTGTTTTTCATACCATATCCGTTATTACAGGTCCACATATCCAGGTAATAGGGATTCTCTGCAAGAATGGAGTTGATATTGCTCATATTCATCAAAGATTCCCGCTTTTCCTTACCGCCTTCAAACCAGCACTTGTCCACATTGTTCCACTGGCCGTGGGTGTTGATAACAAACTCACAGGTTCCGCTTTGGTTCTCTGCTGTCAGATTTTCCGCTGTGAAGCCACCAAGAACATCGGTAGTCACAGGATAGTGTCCCAGCTGATTGCCATACAGCCGGTATTCTCCCAGATCAATGCCGAACTCCTTGCCCAGCCGATTCAGAAAATGACCCATATCATCGGTATGGTAAAGTGTGGCAAAAATGGGATTGGAGAAGTTGATCAGCGTTTGTTTGCCCAGACCTGCTGTTTCCGCGAAGTCCATGTACTTATCAAAAAAGGCAGTAAATTCGCCCTTGGCAAGAGGCAGTCTGGCCACCTTCCATTCGGGAACCAGCTGCACCTGCCAGCCATTGGCAAAATGATCCATTACGTTATAAGACTTGGACAGGTCTTTGGCTGCATTGTTAAAGTTGCCGTAGAACAGATCGGTCAGCATACTTCCCATGTTGTCCACACCGGAATCCATCTGCACTTTGTAGCCGATCTCAAAGGCGGGAATCAGGTCTGCATTGCCGAAAAGCTGAACACCGGCAACGGAGCCACCTCTTTGAATATGGTCAGCCTGAAGGATGGTGTAAAGCTGCTGCGCACTGGTGATACCGCTGGAATCCACCACCAAAACAGTAGAGTCGGAGATTTCCTTCAGATAGTTTTCTGCTGCGGTAATATCTTCCTGCGTCATTTTGCTCTTGTTCATGACGGCGTAGGTATACTTTGTGTTGGCCTCGGCAGCGGCACGGAGTTCCTGTGCATCCTCTGTTCTGCCGACACCGTCCAGTGCAGCAGCCACAAATTCCACGGGATTTACGATCTTCATGCCGTCTTTCTGATAGGCAGTGGCTACGATCATTTTTCGAAGATCATCTTGGCGCAGACTGGGATCAATTTCATTCACAATAGCATATAGACCCAATACATAAGGCATCGTCCAGCTGAGACCACCACTTGCCCAATAGATGTACTCACCACACTCACCCGTTGCAGTGGTACGACTACCTGCAGGAACATATACCAATACAGGCTCACTGTCATACCAATGATCTGGGATCACATTTTCATAATTGTTTTTATCGCTAAGAGGAAGGAATACGGCAGAAGCATATTCGCCGCAGAACCAAACCATAATGCCGGCTTCTTCGCAGGCCTTCACCGCATCCGCAAGTGCCTGCATATTCTTTTTATGGGAAGCAATATTGTCAGAGAAACCGACCATTGTGATCTTCTCATCATCCGGTAGGGTCTTATTCTTTTCGATGATCTGATAAAGACACTCCGCACTGGTGGTATGGTCGCCTTTCCAACTTGCCCTGCCATAGAACCACACCTCTGCCTCCGGTGCAGTACCGATTTCTTCACCGGCCAGCAGGGAAAGAACCGCAGATCCATGCATCGACCTGTTGGTATCGGCATTGTTCGTATTGTGAAGATTTACATTGGCATAGGCTGCGTGGTCACTGGCGGGCTGATCCACATAGGCAATGACTGCGCCCTTACCGGTATAGCCAAGCTTATGCAGCACCTCTACATTCAAACCGGGTTCCTTACCCCATTCCATCAGCGCATCCGGATCGAACCCTGCAGGCGTATTCTCCGGAAATTCCGTTTTATCGGAGAATGTCAGGCTGTATGCCAGCTCCCGGTTATTTGCCAGGTCTGCATTTTCGGGGAACGGATCAACCCGGAATTCGTCATAAGGCCGAATTCCCGCCTGGGCTTTCGGGAACACCAGCTTCCGGGAAACATCCAAAGGACGGATCATAGAGGTGTCTACCTTCCTGGCTGCGTCGGCATCAATGGCGGGGGTAACGGTCATGTCTCCGGCAGTTTCTGCCAGTTGCCGGACAAGGTTTTCCATTTCTGTTTCCCCGTTCTGCTGGTTTACTTTCGGGTCGGGGCTGAGGATGTTAAGGCTGATCTGGGGTAGTTCCTTCGAATTATCTCCTATCACAGAGGAGGCGTTGATCGTCACATCCATCATTTTGTCCGATAACCAATTCAGCAGGAAGGACATATTGCCGTTTTTCCGGATATCCTCTACAGGAATATCTATCTCCATGAGCTGGCTGCCTGCCTGTGCGCTGCTGCTGAAGGCTTTATGGCGTGTGGTATTGTACCATACCCTCCCTGGCAGCTTCTCCGGGGAATCAAAGGCAAAGGAAAAACGGATATAACCATTGTCCAAAGGCTGGGCTTTGCAGCTGTGGAATGCATAGCGGTTATTATCCGGATTTACATTCACTTCGATGGGAAGTTCTACGGTTTCTCCCACCGGATTGCCTTCTGTAACTGCATTGACCCAGCTGTTGGAGATACTCAGTTCATAGTATTCCCGTGCTACAGAAGAGCCAAAGGCAACGATTACTTCTTCGGAAGCCCGAATATCCTCCAGGGGAACAAAGATCTCCGCAGTACCGGATGCCGCCCCGTCGATACCAAGCGTGGGATAAGCCTTCGAAGAACCATTGGGGAAACCGTGTGCTCCGCCGGAAACGCCTTCCACTGCGTTATATTCGATTTTATAGTGGACGAATCCACTGCTCAGCAGCTGCGCTGTACAACTGCTGATCTCATAGCCCTCGCCTGGAAGGGTGTTGTAGACAGCATAACTCAGTTCCCGGGCAGGCTCTGCTGAAGGCTGAACTGCGGAAGGCAGCTCGTAGTCACTCAGGTGCATTTCCACAGCCGCGCCTCTTTGCGATGCTTCATTCTCCTGAATGCGCAGGTGGAGTATCTCAGAAGCCTCGACTGCGGTTCTGTCTGTGATAAAGGCAAACTGCCGTCTCCCTTCGTCCGTATATTCGTAATAGAAGGGTTCTTCCTCTCCTGCGTTGACTGTCACGTACATACCGGGCCGAGGGGCGGTATAATTCACATTAAAATAAAGCCGGGTCTCGTCCAACGCATGAACGCTGACACTATGAATCTCACAGCCGCTGAGGGCAGTGATGGAACCCTGCCGCAGAGGAATCTCCACAGCTGAAGATTTGGAATCTCCCGGCCAGTTGACCACACACTGCATAATGAACTGGTCGCTGTTACTATTGGCGATCATCACCAGAAATTCCCGGCCAATAGAACGAAGATCTGTCGCGGGCATTTCAAAGCTGAAGATATCCCGCATTCCGGTTGTGAGGAAATTGCCGGTATAGTCCAGTCTCACGCCTCCTACCCGGAAGTACATACCTTTTGTAGCGGTATAGTCGATAACAAATCTCACAAAGCCGTCATGGCGTTCTGTTGCGGTAACACTATGGATCTGTGCAGTGCCGGACTTTAGACCGCTGCTGTCAACACTGAACACCACATCCAGGGGAATGGAGCGCATCTGATCGATCTGTGCCAGCAAGTCATCGATGCGTGCATCCTCTGCAATGCCTTTTGCCTGCTCCAGCACGGCAATGGCGGAATCAAAATCTTCCTTGTCAATGAAACCTTGCGCGATGGCAAGATAGCTCTCCACAGCCACTTGTGTTGCTTCCGTTTGTGATGTCTCCGTTGGCATTACTTCGCTCTGCATGGGTGTAGTTTCTGCCTGACCACAACCAATCAGCGACAAAAGCATAGAGATACAAAGAACAATACATAATAGACGCTTGAACTGATTCATAACCTATCCCCCTGTGTCTGTTTTCCTAATAATA
>CAMEIK010000025.1 GCA_945918315.1 uncultured Clostridia bacterium | reverse complement strand
CCGGAAATGGAGGCGTTGCTCTTGGTCAGGTTGCCGATAATTCCGGCGGCGGCAAGCCCCCGGCAGATTTCTTCATCGGTAAAATGTTTGGTCTCCTGGGCATATTTCAGCACTGCCGGAAGCACACCGCAGGCTCCGCAGGTGGGGGCGGTGACAATGGTCCCGTTGTCGGCGTTCTGCTCCGCCACGGCGTAGGCGTAGGCGGCAATGAGCTGGAATTCCCGCAGGGAGGGCTCATAATGCTCCGGGGTCTGCGAATAGAGGTACTTGGCTTTCCGCTGGACACCCAGACCACCCGGCAGGGTACCGCTGGCCTGGAGCCCCTCGTCAATGGCATTCTTCATGACCTGCCACACTTCCATCAGGAAGTCCCAGATCTCCGGCCCCTCGTTCAGCTCCACATAGTCGCTGAGGGTCTGGATATAGCGCCACTTGCAGAAATCCGCGATTTCGGCAAAGGAGTGCTCAATGTAGACTTCCTCCGCTTCTTCTTTTCCTTTCCTGCCGGGGATGCGGATATCGCCGCCGCCTACGGATTCCACCCGGAGAGAGCCGGTTTCCTTGCCCTCCCGCAGGGCAATAAAGTCCAGGGTGTTGGGATGGCTGTCCGGAAGAGCTTCTTCCGAAAAGACGATTTCCGTAGGCAGGGGAGAGAGCACCTGCCTGAGCACCCGGTCTGTGCCGTGGCCTACGCCGGTTTTGCTCAGGGAGCCGTAAAGAATGACCCGAAAGGCATCCGCCTCTGGGTGCTCACTTCGGAAAAGCCTGGCAGCCCGTTCCGGCCCCATGGTATGGGAGGAACTGGGGCCTTTTCCGATTTTGTAAATATCCCGGATGGATTTCATGGGGGAAACCTCCGCTTTCTTTTGAATGGTTCCAGTATACCAAATATTTCCCGGAAATACAACGGTCTCACGAAATAATTCCCCCGGTTTCCGGGTGCAAACCCTTGACAGATATGGTACAATATATGGGAATTTCGATACTGGAAACGATATCTGTCCAACAAAACCGATCAAGGGAGAGGATACAATATGGCCAAGGAGAAAAAGGTAGAGCAGATCACCGATATGGAGGTCGATTTCGCCCAGTGGTTCACCGATGTGTGCACCAAGGCGCAGCTGATCGACTATTCGTCCATCAAGGGCGTGTTTATTTACCGTCCCTACGGATATGCCATCTGGGAAAATATTCAGAATATCATGGACAAGGAATTCAAAAAACAGGGCGTTGAGAATGTGTATATGCCCCTGCTGATTCCGGAGAGCCTCCTGCAGAAGGAGAAGGACCATGTGGAGGGCTTCGCACCCGAGTGCGCCTGGGTCACCCATGGCGGTATGGATAAGCTGGAGGAGCGCTATGCCATCCGGCCCACCTCCGAGACCCTTTTCTGTGAGCATTTTGCCCATGTGCTTCAGTCTCACCGGGACCTTCCCATGAAGTACAACCAGTGGTGCAGCGTCCTGCGCTGGGAGAAGACTTCCCGGCCCTTCCTGCGGCACCGGGAATTTCTGTGGCAGGAGGGCCACACCATTCACGCCACCGCGGAGGAAGCCAAGGCTTTCACCGAGACCATGCTGAATGTGTATGCCGATTTCTGCGAGAATGTGCTTGCCATGCCCGTGACCCGGGGCCAGAAGACCGAAAAGGAAAAGTTCAACGGCGCCGAGGCAACCTATACCATCGAGTGCATGATGCACGACCGGAAGGCGCTCCAGGCCGGTACCTCCCATTACTTCGGCGACGGCTTCGCGAAGGCCTTCGATATTGAGTTTACCGATAAGAATAACCAGAAGGTGAACCCCTTCGAGACAAGCTGGGGCGTGTCCACCCGGCTCATCGGCGGCATTATCATGACCCATGGCGACAACAACGGCCTGGTGCTGCCTCCCATGATCGCCCCGGTGCAGGTGGTGGTGCTTCCCGTTGCCCAGCATAAAGCGGGTGTTCTGGAGGGCGCCGCCGCCATCCGGGACCGGCTGAAAGAAGCCGGCCTGCGGGTGAAGATGGATGATTCCGACAGCTCCATGGGCTGGAAGTGCGCGGAATATGAAATGAAGGGCGTGCCCCTGCGGGTGGAGTGCGGTCCGAGAGATCTGGAAAACGGCCAGTGCGTCCTTGTCCGCCGTACCGACCGGGAGAAGGTTTTTGTAAAGCTGGAGGACCTGGAGTCCGCCGTTGCCGAGCAGCTGAAGGTCGTGCAGCAGCAGATGTATGACAAGGCGAAAAAGAACCTGGACGAGCATATCTATCCCGCTTTCTCCCTGGAGGAGGCAAAGCGTCTGCAGGAGGAAAACGGCGGCTATATTAAGACCATGTGGTGCGGCGATCTGGACTGCGAGCTGAAGATGAAAGAGGTTGCCGGCATGTCCTCCCGGTGCATCCCCTTCCGGCAGGAGCATCTGGCGGATACCTGCCCCTGCTGCGGCAAGCCCGCCACGAAGATGGTCTACTGGGGCGTTGCGTACTAAGGAGGAACGATGGACCGGAAAGAGCTTCTCCGGGCGGTGAAGTTTACTCTGTTCTCCATCAGCGCCGGGGTCATTGAGATCGTTTCCTTTTCCCTGCTGACGGAGCTGACGGAGCTGCCCTACTGGCCCTGCTATCTGATCGCGCTGGTGCTGTCCGTCCTGTGGAACTTTACCTTTAACCGCCGCTATACCTTCCGCTCGGCGGGAAATGTGCCCAAGGCCATGGCCCTGGTGGCGGCGTACTACTGTGTGTTTACGCCTCTCAGTACCCTTGGGGGAAATGTTCTGGCCAATCTGGGCTGGAACGAGTATCTGGTTACCGCCCTGAACATGGTCATCAATTTCGTTACGGAATTTCTGTACGATAAGTACGTGGTGTTCCGGGGAACCGTGGATACCAACGATCTGGCAAAACCGGCCCAGGACCGCTGAGAAACCTGAGATCAAAAAAGTTGAGGCATATCATCAGACATGTGGAAGAGCTTTCGTTATTTCTTGATCGCGCCCTTTTTCGGCTGTATCCCCGGTGAAGAAGCAGTGGAGTCTCCCGTAGAGAAGCCGGCAAAAAAGCAGTCCTCCGGCGGAAAATATCTTGGGCATACGGAGGAACCAAAGCCCGGGGCAGGGAACCGTTTGCAAAAATGGGGCCTGGCACTGTACTGGCTTTTCGCCATGCTCTATTGGGAGACCCTGGTTCACGGGGGGATGTACGGTGATTTCCGGGGAAGCTTCCGGTTCGCTCTGGGCTTTACGGCGGGGCTTGCCCTCCTCATCGCCCTCTTGCTTGGCTTTCTTCCGGAACGGGGACTATTTCCGGCCAGTATCGTGCTTTCTGTTGTGCTGATTTTTGTCTATGGAAGCCAGCTTGTATACTGCTTTATTTTCGGAACGCCGTATTCTGTATCCCAGATGGGTCTTGGCGCGGATGCGGTAAGCCAGTTCTGGCGGGAAATGTTCACCACAATGGGTGACCACATTATTTGGATCCTGGGGCTGCTGGTCCCGCTGGCGCTGCTGGTGCTGATATATCGGGTGCGGGGGCTCAAAAAGCCGGGATGGATCCGCCGGGGTGTGATCCTGCTGCTGGCGGCGGGACTGCCGCTGCTTGCCTATGGGGGGATTCGCCGGGGCGGAGCGGCCATGTTTTCCGACTACTATTTCTTTACCAGCACCAAGAGTACCACCGCCCAGACCATGGAGCGCTTTGGTGTGCCCATGACCTTCTACCTGGAGACGGTCCATACGGAGGAGCCGGAGGATCCCCAAACAGAGGAGCTGGGACTGAACCTTCCGGCTGCGGTGGTCACCCTGCCTACGGAGCCTGTGGAAACGGAGCCGGAGGAGCTGCCCCCGGTATACAACGTACTGGATATTGACTTTGACGCGCTGAGCCGGTCCACGGAAAATGAAAAGCTCATTGCCCTGAACAATTACTGTTCCCAGCTTCCCGGCACGAAGCAGAACGAATACACCGGGATGCTGAAGGATTATAATCTGATTCTGATCTGCGCGGAGAGCTTTTCTCCTGCAGCGGTGGACCCGGAGATCACCCCCACGCTGTACAAGCTGACGCATGAGGGCTTTGTATTCAATAATTTCTATAATTCCTATCCCAATACCACCATCGATGGGGAGTACACCCTGACCCAGGGGTTGTATCCCGACGCTACCCGGGGAAAGGATAATTCCAGCATGCTGGCATCCTCCGATAACGCGCTGCCCTTTGCTCTGGGCAATATCTTTGCCGAGCAGCGGGGCATAAAGAGCTGGGGGTATCACAATAATATCGGGAGCTACTACAAGCGCAACCTGTCCCATCCAAACATGGGCTATGAAATGCAGTTCAACCACAGCGGCATGGAGATGACCGGGTATTGGCCCACCTCCGATCTGGAAATGATGGAGCAGTCGGTGGACGACTATATCCACCAGGATCCGTTCAATGTGTATTATATGACCTTCTCCGGTCATTACCTGTATAAGACATCCCAGAATAAGATCGCGGAGAAGAACTTTGCTCTTGTCAAGGATCTGCCCCTTTCCAGCCATGAGGAAAAGGCGTACCTGTCCTGCCACATAGAGCTGGACAAGGCCATGGAGTATCTTCTGCGGCGGCTGGAGGAGGAGGGTGTAGCGGACAAGACGGCCATTGTTATGGTGGCGGATCACATCCCCTACGGCCTGCTCAAATGGCAGTATTTTGAGCTGCTGGGGCAGGAAGAGGATTTTTTTGACCGGTTTAAGTCCAATCTGGTATTCTGGGTGGGCGGTATGGAAACCCCCATTGAGGTGAACGAATACTGCTGCAATGCGGATGTGCTGCCGACGATTCTGAATCTGTGGGGATTTGAATATGATTCCCGCCTGCTTCCCGGCACGGACATTTTCTCCGACAGTCCCCATACGGCGGTCCTGATCGACCGCAGCTTCCTGACAGATCAGGTCTGGTTCGATTCCAATACCGGGGAAGTGCGTTATCAGGTGGATGAATCGGAGGTGCCGGATGGCTATGTGGACGCCATGAATCAGCGCATTGCCGCCCAGTTCGATTTCTCCGCCCAGGTTCTGCGAAACGACTATTACCGATTCGTCTTCGGCGGATAACCTCCAAGGACCCGGGGCATGTCTTCCTGGGGAAAAATCCAACAACAAAAAACTGTCATTCCGGAAAGAAGGACGTCGGTCCTTGAACTTTCACGGAATGACAGTTTTTTTGACGAAAATAGTATTCAGAAAGACAGCCCCGTTTTATCCTTTTCGGATGGTTACGTTGCCGGACATGGAGTTGACATTGATTTTGCAGTTCCCGTCGCCGTAAATATGGTGCCCGTTTTGGGTTGTGGTAGCGAAATCGGAGGAAAACCGGCCGCTGAGGGCGTTCAGGGATACGGTAAAGCCGCAATCGCTGGGAAGGGTCATGGTGAGACTGCCGGAGGCGGTGTCCACATCGATGGAACGGGGGGTGTTTTTCAGCTCCAGCTGAAGCTTTGCGGAGGCGCTGTCACAGTCCAGGGTGTCCAGAGTGCCGGAGACAGTGACATCTCCGGAGGCGGTATCCAGCGACAGTTCACCGACAGCGCAGTCAGTCAGCGCGCATTTTCCGCTGGCGCTGTCAAAATCAAATTCCTGAATGGTCAGCTCCCGGATGTCCAGGTCGGCGGAAGCAACGTCAATTTCCAGTTCCCGGCATACCCAATTCCTGGGAACGGTGATGGTCAGGTCCTTGTGAAGACTGCCGCCAAAGGAGAATCCCCCTTTGAGGATGGAACTATCCTTGCAGTACTGGATGGTCAGCTTGCTGCCGGAAACCTTGGCAACCATTGCATAGGCACTGTCAAAGTTCCCCGTTTCCTCGTACAGGATTTCATCGGTATCTCCGGGCCGGATGGTAATGGTGCCGGATGCCCAATCGATGGAGATGTCCTGAATTTTTCCGGAAACAGGCTGGGCGGAGGAGTGGGAATTGTGGGTGTTGTCCTCGGTATGGTGCTCCGCGGATTCCGTGGATAGGGCAGAGACGTCCTCCGCGTCCCGACGCAGGCGGAAAGCCCGGCTAAAGCCATATTCCCGCAGGGCGATCCCACCCACCAGGATGCTCACCAGGACCAGGATGATCAGACTGAAGAGGACAATGCGGATGATTGCGTTGGTTTTCATTTTAGTTTCCCTCCGTCAGATCCAGGCAGGCAATCACCAGTCCCTCTACCGCGCCGATGATGGGGAAAATCACCCAAGTGATATACCAGGCGCCGGTTGCAAAGCTGACAATGAAGTAGGCGGCCAGTCCAATGGCCCCAATCAGGCCTTTGATGCTTTTGCGAAGCTCCTGTCCGCCGGACAGGGGGACTTCCCTGGCCTGGGCGGAAGCGGTGCTCTCCGGGGCGTCATCCTCAGAACCGTTCTTTCTGCCCAGAAGAATGAGCACGGTGGCTACGGCGACAACGGCCAGAGTGCAGCAGAGCCCCAGATTGTCCAGCCCGAATTGGGACAGAATAATGAGCGGAGCCGGGCAGAGAATGTACAGAGCGATGGCGATGGCCCGCATCAGTTTCTTAGTGGGGGTATCCGCCTCCGGCTCGGGCTCGCTGGTTCGGGGAGGTGCCGTAAAGGTCTGCTCACCGGACAGAATCTCATTAATATCCCCAATGCCGGAGATTGCCTGCCGGTAGGCGTTTTCCGGACTTTTTCCCTGGGCAACGAGATCGTCATAACGGTCCAGGGTGTTCTGGAGGATTTCCTGACGAATATCCTCACAGTTTTCGGCCCCGGCAAAGAGCAGGGACACATATTGAATCAGCTGATCTCTCATGTTTCTTCCTCCGTTTCCAAAAGCTTGTCCATAATATCCTTGGTTTCCCGCCATTCCTCCAGCAAACACCGACAGGTTTGGCGTCCTGTGGGGGTAATGGAATAGTATCTTCGCCTGGCGCCCGGTCCGCTGCCGCCCCAGTAGGAGACAATGCAGCCGGTTTCCTCCAGACGTTTGAAGGATGTGTACAGGGTCGCCTCTTTCAGCTCAAACCGCCCGCCGGAGAGGGAGGAAATTGTTTTGTTGATTTCATACCCATAGCTGTCGGAACGAAGCAGACGGGCCAGAATAATCGCGTCTGTGTGACCGCGAATCAGATCACCGGCAATGGACATTTGCAATCCCTCCTGTTCGGAAATCATAGTATCATAAGATACCTCGCCTGTCAAGGTACTTTGTCAAACAAATTTCGCGGTCCCGGAGCCTGACAGCAAGAAAAGGCAGCGCGCTTCCGGGAACCGGAAACGCGCCGCCCTTTTAGAATGGAGAATCAATCGGTTTCGGTCTGTGCAGGCTCGTGCAGAGAAAGCTTCCACAGGTAGATTCCAAGAACCAGTATGACGACCAGGCAGTGCTCCATGATGTCGTAGGCGAAGAAGGCCAGCCTGCTGTGGCGCTGCACATAGTATTCCATGTACCCGGCCCCACCAAAGAGACCCGCGATCACAACCCAGACCAGGATCATCCACTTCTTGAGGCCGCATTTTTTAACCGCTCCGATGGCACACAGAATGATGCTGACACCCAGCGCCACAGCGGCAAGAATCTGCACCATGCTGACAAAGCCGTTGCTGCGAAGGTACAGAGAATCGTAACGGGTGCTGTCCAGGATCACCTGGGACGCCCCGTACACCATGGCAAACAGCAGCGTAAGTTTCCCGTCGGAAAGATATTTTCTAGTCCGGGGGGAGAAGAACAGGTAGGAAAGGACGATAAACAGGAGCCCTGCGATGACCGCCTGGAACAGGAAGGTAGCCAGACGGTATTCCAGCTCACCGGAGGTGGCGTTCACCACCGGGTAGGCCCAAGGGAGGAAGGTCATTTCCGTCAGGATCTGGCCCCGGTCGGCGGAGGTGAAGAAATTGCCCAGCCGGCCCAGGCAGATGGCGCATGCGCCTGCCACGCACATGCAGTCCAGCAGTTTCCGGGTGCCGCCCGCAAAGCTTCCTAGTATCAGGGCGGTCAGAGCGCAGCCCAGGAAGGCCCCGGCCAGGGCCAGGCTCCCTGATGAGGGGGTGGTCAGCGCCTGCCCGAGACTGCGGAAGCTGTCCGCCCGGCAGTACCAGAATATCAGCCGGGAAAAGACCAGGGACAGGAAAACGGCCAGGAGGGCGGAGGCAGCGGCCCAGGCAGGCCGAACGCCGGCATGGGAGCAGCATGCCATGAAAAAGCATATACCGGCTGTGACCGCAAGGGCAAGTACGATGGAATACCAATACAGTGTGGTATTGTCCAGAATAAAAGCAACTTGATTCATGAGGTCACTCTCCTGCGGGCTTTGCCGTCGCGAAATAGATGATGTCGCTGAGCAGTCGTTCACTGCCGTAGTTGACATTGTTCATCAGCGTATTGTTCATAACCACCGTCGCTGACTGACCGCCGTCCAGGGCGTAGGCCTGGCGACAGCCGGTTTCATAAATGCACTGGGCGAACTCTTCCATGGTCAGGGGCGTCCAGTAGTACTTATCCATGTTGGCGGCGGCAAAGAGGTAGTGCAGCGTATCCATCTGGCATAGGGCAGCCCGGGGGAACGGCTTCTTCACTTCACCCAGAATATATCCCTTGGGGCAGCTGTACTCGCCGTCTTTTACCAAAATAGGACCAAAGGAGAGGGAAAAATGAATGTTATGTTCATCCACATAAGCCTGTGCCTGGGCGGCATCGGCAAACTCCAGTTTCCGTTCCAGGAGCATATCTCCGTTGCGGTCAATAAAGCAGTTGTCCGGTATACCGGGAATGTATTTGTTTACTACGCCGTTTGTAACAGTGATGCCCTTGCGGCGATACGCATAGAAGTCCGCGCTGCAGGCGACCACAGCATTAACGGTTTTGGACATTTCCGTGGGTTTTGCCAGGGTGCCGGAACCAAATTCGCCGCCGGTCAGGTAGCGCCGGAACTGAGAAGGGTGCATCAGCTTGACCTCGGAAAAGGTGAACACGGTGTCCTGGATCACCTGCTTCCAGGTGATGGCAAAGATGGTTTCATCCAGGTAATAGTAGACAGGGCTTTGGAAGTAGGTCTCAATATCGGTGGAGAAGTACAGCTCCTGGCCGTCCAGGACCTCCGCTGCCTTATCCACGAGCCATTGCAGCTCGGCAGGGCTGGCGGCTTCTCCGTAGCAGGTCTCATCGGGAACAGGCGCGGCAGCGGCGGTATCGCTGATGCGGTACTCCTTTTTCTTTAAAGCGACCTCACCGAACAGAATCGCGGAAAAACGGTCTTCCATTTCTGCCTGGTATGCCCCATCAACAGAAAGACTGGCGACCGATTTATTTTTGGCCTGCTCTACGGGCTGTAGGGCAAGGAAAAGGAGCAGTCCTGCCGCAAGCAGAAGCAGTCCGGTGCAGACCCAGACCCCGGGCCGGGAAAGGGCGGATTTTTCGTTTGTGGTCATCATCGTCACCTCTTAACCGGAAACAAACCCGGACAGAAACTGGAGAAGCTCCTCGGTGGGGATAACCTGCCAGGCGCCATCCGAATGAACGAGCTGAAGCGTAAAGATCCGCTCCATGGAGGGCTGCTGTTCCTCCAGAGCCTGGGCGGCAGACTCCGCCATCACCTCGGCAAGGAAGTCCTCCCGGTAGTTGCGGGCTTCATCATAAACTTTATTCTCGTCGGTGATTTGGGCTGCCTTTTTTGCCATAAGTCCGGGAGCGATTTCCTGAAGCGAATCCGTGACCGAGGAAATGTCCAGGCAGGAAACCCGCACATCCAGCGCCATGTTGGCGTCCACGGCATAGCAGCTGCCGGGAAAGCTGTATTCGATGCTGTCAAGATAGGCTTTCCAGATCAGACCCTGGGCGGTGCTATCCGTTTGCGGCGCCTCGCCCAGGTCAGGGGAGCCGTAGAGAAGAGCCTCCAGGGCTTTGTAATCGCCGGAAGCGGCACAGGCCATCATTTGATCCGCTGCCTCCGCTACGGACCGGGAGTCGACCAGAAC
>CAMEIK010000024.1 GCA_945918315.1 uncultured Clostridia bacterium | reverse complement strand
GGCCGGGAAAATTGCCTATTGTGCATCGGGGCATCTTTTGCTATAATATAGAGAAAAGCTTTTATTATGGATGTGGATCGATGTGAAATACGGTGTTTGGAATGTTGGTGAGGGAGCGCAGGGTGCGGTAAACGCGTTGGCGGAGGGAGGATACGCTCCTCTTGCCGCCATGGTGCTGGCTGCCCGGGGTATGGAAACCCCGGCCCAGGCGGAAGCGGTTCTCGGGTTCAATACCCCGCTGCCGGACCCCTTTTCCCTGACGGATATGGCCCCCGCCGCCGGACGGGTGGGCCTTGCCATGACCCGGGGCGAGAAAATCGCCGTCTTCGGCGACTATGATGTGGACGGTATCACCGCCACCTGTCTTCTGACCCATTTTCTCCGGCGCCACGGGGCGGACTGCGTACCCTACATACCCGGCAGACTGGAGGAGGGCTACGGTCTGAACGAAATGGCCCTGCGGCAGCTTGCCGGCGAGGGTGTGAAGCTGGTGATTACCGTGGACTGCGGCATCACCGCCGTGGAGGAAACCCGCCTGGCAAAGGAGCTGGGGATGGATGTGGTCATCACCGACCACCATGAATGCAAGGACAGCCTCCCCGGCGCCGTGGCGGTGGTGGACCCCCAGCGGCCCGACGGCGGCTACGCAGGCGGAAGCCTGTCCGGCGTGGGCGTTGCCTTCAAGCTGGTCTGCGCCCTCAGCGGCGACCCGGCGGAAATGCTCCGGGAATACGCGGACATGGTGTGTCTCGGCACCGTGGCGGATGTGATCCCTCTGGTGGGCGAGAACCGAATCTACGTAAAAGAGGGGCTGGAAATCCTGAACAGCAGCCCCCGGCCGGGCCTTGCCGCCCTGATGGACCAGTGCGGCTGTGAAAGCGGCAGTGTCACCACCTCCACCATCGGCTATATGCTGGCCCCCCGGATCAACGCCGCGGGCCGGATGGGAAAAATCGACGCGGCCCTGGAGCTGTTTCTGACCCAGGACCCGGACCGGGGCGCCGCCGCCGCTCAGGAGCTTTGTGAGCTGAACCGGCAGCGGCAGGCCGTGGAGTCGGAAATCTACCGGCAGGCGGTGGAGCACCTCCAGGGCAGCGCTGCCCCGGACGCCATCGTACTGGCGGACGAGCGCTGGCACCAGGGCGTGGTGGGCATCGTCGCCAGCCGCATTGCCGAGGAATACGCCTGCCCCGCTTTCCTCATTTGCCTGGATGGGGAGCACGGGAAAGCCAGCTCCCGGAGCCACGGCGGATTTAATCTGTTTGCCTCCCTGCGGGCTTTGTCCAATCTTCTGGAAAGCTACGGCGGCCATGAGCTTGCCGCCGGCTTCACCATCTCCCGGGAGAATATCCCGGAATTCCGCCGGCAGATCAGTCTCCTTGCCCGGACCTATTTCCAGGACGACGTGCCCCGTCAGTCCCTGGACATTGACTGCGCCGTAACACCGGAGGTGCTGACGGTGTCCAATATCGCGAGCCTGGGCATTCTGGAGCCCTGCGGCTGCGGCTGCCCCAAGCCCATCCTCATGCTGAAGGACGCGGTGGTTGACCGGATTACCATGGTGGGCAACGGGCGGCACATGCGTCTGCGGCTTCGCTGCGGCCACTACGGCCTGAACGCCATTTACTTCTCCATGACCCCGGAGACTGCCAGCATTGCCGCCGGCGACCGGGTGGATGTAGCCTTTACCCCCCAGGTCAACGAATTCCGGGGCGAGCGGACCCCCCAGCTCAATGTGGTGGACATCCGCCCCAGCTGCAGCCTCCCCTGCGGCACCGAAACCGCCGCCTACCGGATGCTTCGGGAGGACAGAATTACTGCCCGGGACGCACAGGATTTGCTTCCCAACCGCCAGACCCTTGCCATCGTATGGCGGTACCTTTCCTCCCAACAGGCCGGGCAGGAATCCCCCATCTGTCTGTGCCGGAAAATTGTCCGGTGGTCCCAGCAGCCCCTGAATCTGGGCCAGCTTCTGACCTGTCTGGACATTTTCCAGGATGTGGGGCTGCTGCGGGTCAGCAAGACCCGCAACTGCGTTACCATTCAACTTACTCCCGGGCCGGGCAAAGCCGACCTGAATGAAAGCCAGACCATGCAGCGGCTGCTGCGGGCGAAAGAGAGCTGATCGTTTTGGAAACCTTTGAAGAACACTATTCCGCCATGTGCGATGCCATCCGTAAGCGGATGCCCGGTGCCGATATGGCCCTTATCAACCGGGCTGTGGACTACGCCGATAAAAAACACGCCGTTCAGAAGCGGAAGGACGGTTCCCCCTATATTATTCATCCTCTGGCGGTGGCCCAGATTGTGACGGAAATGGGCCTGGACCAGGACGCCATTCTGGGCGCTCTGCTCCACGACTGCATCGAGGACACCGACGCCTCCCACGAGGAGATTGAACGGCTCTTCGGCACCACCGTTGCCGAGCTGGTGGAGGGTGTTACCAAGCTGACCCGGGCCAATTTCTCCTCCACGGAGCAGGCCCAGATGGAAAACCTGCGGAAAATGTTCATGGCCATGAGCAAGGACATCCGGGTGGTGCTCATCAAGATCGCCGACCGGCTCCACAACATGCGCACCATGCAGTACCAGACCCCCGCCAAGCAGATCCTCAAGTGCCGGGAGACCATGGACATCTATGCTCCCCTGGCCCACCGGTTAGGTATGCAGCGGATCAAGTGGGAGCTGGAGGACACCTCCCTGCGCTACCTTGCCCCCATGGAGTATGAGGAGATCACCTCCTACCTCCAGGCCCACAAGGAGCAGGACGAGACCTTCATGCGGACCATCCAGGAAAAGATCACCCAGCGGCTTACCGCCATGGGAATTCACAACACCACCTACGGGCGGATCAAGCACGTCTACTCCATCTACCGGAAAATGCAGGCCCAGGCCAAAACCATGGACGAGCTCTACGACATCTACGCCTTCCGGGTCATTGTGGACACCATTCCCGACTGCTACAACGTACTGGGCCACGTCCACGACCTGTTCAACCTGGTTCCGGGCCGGTTCAAGGACTATATCTCCACCCCCAAGCCCAACATGTACCAGAGCCTGCACACCACCGTCATCGGTTCCCAGGGCATTCCCTTTGAGGTCCAGATCCGTACCTGGGAGATGCACGAGACGGCGGAATACGGCATCGCCGCCCACTGGAAGTATAAGCAGGGCACCGGTTCCGGCTCGGAGAAGGACTTTGAGTGGGTACGGCGGCTTCTGGAGAGCCAGCAGGACGCGGACGCCGAGGAGTACGTCCAGTCCCTGAAAATCGATATGTTTGACGACGAGGTCTTCGTCTTCACCCCCAAGGGCCGGATCGTGTCCCTGCCCTCCGGCTCCACCCCCATTGACTTTGCCTACGCCATCCACTCCGGAGTGGGCAACTCCATGGTGGGCGCCAAGGTGAATAACCGGATTGCCAATATTGACACCACCCTCAATAACGGCGACATCTGCGAAATCCTCACCTCCAAGAGCGCCAAGGGCCCCAGCCGGGACTGGCTGAATATCTGCAAGAGCAACCAGGCCAGAACCAAAATCAAGCAGTGGTTCAAGAAAGAGAAGCGGGAGGAAAACATTCTCCACGGCCGGGCCTCCTTTGAGTCCGAAATGAAGCGGATGGGACTGCCCCTTTCCGCCATCACCGATGACGAACTGGAGCCCCAGCTGCTGCGGAAGCTCTCCTTTGACGACTGGGACGATATGTACGCCGCCATCGGCTACGGCGGCCTTACCGCGGTAAAGGCCGTGGGCCGGATCCGGGACGATATCGCAAAAGCCCTGAAGGCCCAGACCGCGGAAAAACAGCCCATCTCTCCCCTGCGGGTAAATCCGGACTCCGAAGCCGTGAAGCAGAACCGCCACGCGGTAAACGGGGTCATCGTGGAGGACATCGACTCCTGCATGATCAAGTTTGCCAAATGCTGCACCCCGGTGCCCGGGGACCCCATCGTGGGCTTCATCACCAAGGGCTTCGGTGTGTCCGTCCACCGGGCGGACTGCCCCAACGCCAAAAACCGGGACGACCCCAAGGAAGCCGCCCGGTGGGTCCGGGTCCGCTGGGCCAGCCAGGAGGAACAGCCCTTCGAGACCACCCTGGAGCTGGACTGCCTGACGAGAGACGGACTGCTTCTGGATGTGGCCACGGTGATGACCACTGCCCGGGTCCGGGTCAAGGAGCTGGTGGGCAAGGACCTGCCGGGAGGCAGAAGCACCTTCACCGTCCGGTTCGAGGTCAAAAACGTTGCCGAGCTGGACACCATCCGCACAAAGCTTATGAACATCCGGGATGTGGTCGGCTCCCGCCGGGGACAGAACTGACGCAATTGACCGTAGGGGGCGGCCAGCCACGTTTTATTCCAATCCGTCGCGCAGCGACACCATAACTGTCAACTTTCAACTTTCAACTGTCAACTCTCAAAAACGGAGGTTATCGTATGGGTAAGAAGCTGGAAAAGTTCTGGAATTCCCTGGACCGCTCTGTGATCGTCAACAAGCGGGAGCTGGTTCTGGGCGTTGCCGCCTGCACTCTGGCGGGTGTTCTTATGGGCATGCTGCTGAGCCCCCGGAAAACCGTGACCATCGGCAGCAACAACGGCAACAATAGCACCGGCAGCTCCGCCGGACGGATGACCGGCGACGAAGAAGAAAAGTCAGAGGACACTTCCTCCGGCGAAGAAGCGCGGGAGGACTGATCCATGCGGGCGGTTCTCACAAGAGTAACATCCGCCTCCGTCTCCATTGACGGGGAAACCGTGGGAGAAATCGGCAAAGGCTTTCTGATCCTGCTGGGCGTGGGCCCGGAGGACACGGAGGACACCTGCCGGATTCTGGCGGAAAAGGCCCTGGGCCTGCGGATCTTTGAAGACGAAAACGGGAAAATGAACCTGGGACTGGAGCAGGTGGGAGGTTCCGTGCTGGTGGTGAGCCAGTTTACCCTCTACGGCAACTGCCGCAAGGGCCGCCGCCCCAGCTTTGCCGGCGCCGCCGGTCCGGAGCTGGGAGAAGCCCTCTACGAAAGGTTCCTTGCCATCTGCGAAGAACTGGGCTACCCTCCCCAGCACGGCCGCTTCGGCGCGGACATGCAGGTGGAATCCATAAACGACGGGCCCGTGACATTGATTCTCGACACCGACGAACTGACCGGCCCCCGGAGGGCCTGATAAGGAGGCACCCAATGCCCGTGATTGAGACTATCCCCCTGGGGGATTATCAAACCAACTGTTATTTACTCCGGCAGGAAGCTTCCTCCCGGTGCGTCCTCATTGACCCGGGCTACGAGCCGGCGTTTCTCCTGTCCCGGCTGGAAGAAGAGGGGCTAAAGCTGGAGGCGATTCTCCTGACCCACGGCCACTTTGACCATGTGGGCGGGGTCCGGGATCTGGCCGCCGAAACGGACTGCCGGGTGTATATCCACCCCGACGATCTGTCCATGCCCCCCAGGCTCACCGCCGGGCCCATCTACTATACGGACACCTACGGCGAGGGGGACACCGTGACGGAAGCGGGCCTTTCCTTCCGGGTGCTCCACACCCCGGGCCACACCCCCGGCTCCGTGTGCCTGGGGCTTGGAAACGACCTTTTCTGCGGGGACACCCTCTTTGCCGGCTCCTGCGGCAGAACCGACCTGCCCGGCGGGAATATGGGGGCTATGCGGGCTTCCCTGAAACGGCTGGCGGCAATTCCCGAGAACCTTACCCTCCACCCCGGCCACGGTCCCGGCTCCACGCTGGACGAAGAAAGAATGTATAATCCCTATCTGTAAAGGAACGGTACGCCATGGAACTGACCCTCCGCGGTCACGAGGACCGCTATGCCGTGGAGCAGCTGATGCTGGCCCTGTTTCCGGAGGAAGCGGGAACGGCAGTCTCCACTCTGTCCCGGGGCAAAACCTTTATCACCGCCGGTGCCTCCGTCACCCTGAACGGCAGGACAAGCCGGGCCTCCCGGCGGATCAAAGCAAGTGAAGAAACCGTGCGGCTGCGCCGCAGAGCCCTGCAGCAGGCTTTTTATGCCGCTGCCCTGCCTCTGCTTCCCGGTGCTCCCCCCTGGGGGGCTCTGGCGGGGGTTCGCCCCACGAAAATCACCACCAAATACCTGTCCGAGGGCCGCACCCCCAAGGAAGCGGACCGGCTTTTAAAGGATGTATACTATGTGACCCCGGAGCGCCGCCGCCTGGCGGTGGACTGCTCCCTGGCAACCCTCCGGGCAAAGGAACCGCTGCTGCCGGAGGATATTTCCCTGTATGTGGGCATTCCCTTCTGCCCCACCCGCTGCGCCTACTGCAGCTTTGTCAGCCGGGGCATCGGGAAGAAAACGGAATTGGTAGAGCCCTATCTCGCAGCCCTGACCAGGGAAATCCGGTATACCGCTTCCCTGCTGGCTTCCTCCGGACGGCGGGTGCGCACCGTGTACATCGGCGGCGGCACCCCCACCACCCTGTCTTCGCCCCAGCTTGCCGCCCTGCTGGACACCCTGCGGGGAGAGCTGGACCTTTCCGGCTGTCTGGAATTTACGGTGGAGGCGGGGCGGCCTGACACTCTGTACCCAGAAAAGCTGCGGGTCCTGCGGCAGCACGGGACGGACCGGATCAGCATCAATCCCCAGAGTATGGTGGACAGCGTCCTCCGGGCCTCCGCCCGGCCCCATCGCGCGCAGGACATCCGCCGCTGCTACGCCCAGGCCCTGGACGCGGGCTTCCGGCTCATCAACATGGACCTGATCGCGGGGCTGCCCACGGACACCCCCGAGGGCTTCCGGTACAGCCTGGAGGAAGTGGCGGCCCTGAACCCCGCCAATATTACGGTCCACACCCTGGCCCTCAAGAAGGGGGCCGACCTGATGGAGCGCCGGCAGGGGCTCCTGCCCCCGGAGGCCATCGCCGGAATGCTGGACTTCGCCGGGGACACCCTGCGCAAGCTGGGCTACGGCCCCTATTATCTCTACCGGCAGAAATACATGTCCGGTTCCTTTGAAAACGTGGGCTGGAGCCAGCCCGGAACGGACTGTCTGTACAATATCTACATGATGGAGGAGGTTCACACCGTTCTGTCCCTGGGCGGCGGCGGAATGACCAAGGTGAACCTGCCGGAGGGGAAGCTTCTGCGCTTCCACAACCCCAAGTTCCCGGAGCAGTACATGACCGCCCTGGACGATACCCTGGCCCAGAAGAAAGAGATTTTTGAAACCTACTTGTCCAAGTAAGGAAAGGAAGCACCCGTATTGGATACTTTGATCGCGAATGTCACCGCGGTGACCATGAACCCCGGCATGGAAGTGGTCTTCGGCGCATACTTAGGTATTGACGGCGGAAAGATCGTCTCCCTGTCCCGGCAGGCACCCAAGGAGAAGCCCAACACCATTATTGACGGCACCGGCATGGTGGCCATCCCCGGCCTTATCAACTGCCATACCCACCTGGCCTCCGCCATCCTGCGGTGCTATACCGACGACCTGGGGGCCTCAGACGCGCTGAAGGTCCTGCTGCAGCGGGAGGCAAAGATGGATTCCAAAGCCGCCAAGGCGGCAGCCACCATTGCCATTGCCGAGTGCCTTCGCTTCGGCGTTACCTCGGTTTCGGATCTGTACTATTTCCCGGAGGCCACCGCCCAGGCGGCAGCCGACGCGGGGATCAAGGCCAATCTGGCGCTGTCCGCCTACCGCTTCATTGACGAAAACGAGGAGTTTGACTTCGAGACCGACGAACAGTGCAAAGAGCTCCAGCGCCTTGCCGACAAGTGGCACGGCTACGACGGCGGACGCATCAAAATCGACGCCGGTATCTACGCCGAGTACACCAGCAACTACCGGCTGTGGGAGGGCGTCGCGGGCTTTGCCGCCGAGCGGGGCCTGGGGATGCAGCTCCACCTTTCGGGGACCCAAGGGGAGGTTGACTCCTGCCTGGACCGCACCGGCATGGAGCCGGGGGAGCTTTTAAGCTGTCACCGGATGTTTGCCGTCCCCGCCACCGCCGCGGGCTGCTCCTTCCTGACGGAGGCGGAGCAGAAGCTTCTGGGCCGCCGCAAAGCCACCGCCGTCGCGCTGCCCCTTGCCTGTGCCAAAAATGGGCAGCCCACCTTTGACATTCCCGGCTTTGTGAAAAACGGGATGAATGTAGCGCTGGGCACCGACGGCGCGGTAGAATGCGGCAACCTGGATATGTTTGAGGTTCTGCGGGGGGCCGCCATGTCCGTCCGGGCCCGCAGCGGCGATCCTGCCGCCCTGCCTGCCTCCGCCGCCCTGATGATGGCCACCGTCTGCGGCGCCCAGGCCCAGGGCCGCTCCCAGGAATGCGGCATGCTGAAGGTGGGCATGGACGCGGACCTGGCTCTTGTGGACTTCTCCGCCCCCCACCTGATTCCCTGCCACAACGTCCTCACCGGTCTTGTGTTTTCCGCCAAGGGCGGGGATGTGGCCATGACCATGGTCCGGGGAAAGATCCTCTATCAGAACGGCCGCTTCCCCACCATCGACCTGAAAGCCGCCGTGGAGGAGCTGACCACCGACGCCATCCCCCGTCTCTTCGCGGGCGACGAACCGAAATAGGAGGCACCTATGTCCGAACAGCAAAAAAAGCAGAATTTTCTCCAGGGCACCGCGCTGCTTGCCATGGCCACCGCCATTGTCAAGGTCATCGGCGCGCTGTATAAGATCCCCCTCAAAGCCATTATCGGCGACCAGGGCTTCGGCTACTTCAACACCGCCTACGAGATTTACAACGTTCTGCTGATGATCTCCACCGCGGGGCTCCCCGTCGCCATGAGCCGGATGATTTCTCAGGCCAGCTCCCTGCGCCACTACAACCAGGTGCGCCGGGTCTATGCCACCGCAAGGGGGATTTTCCTGGGACTGGGTATTGCCGGGACCCTGCTTATGACGGTGTTCTGCCGCCAGCTGGCAGCCTTCCAGAACCAGCCCGACGCCTGGGCCGCCATCGGCTGCCTCGGCCCCTGCGTACTGCTCATCTGCGTCATGAGCAGCTTCCGGGGGTATTTTCAGGGCCAGGGAAATATGCTCCCCACCTCCGTCTCCCAGGTGCTGGAGGCGGTTGTCAAGCTTGTGGTGGGCATCCTTGCCGCCATGGCTTTGCTCAGGGCAACAAGCAGTGTGCCCCTGGCCGCCGGCGGCGCCATTCTGGGCGTCACCGCAAGCTGCCTTGTTTCCTCCGTGTTCCTGTTTTCCGTATTCCGGAAAAGCTACCGCCTGCTGCCCGGCTCCAATGAGGAGGCAGATTCCTTCGGCGCTACCGCCAAGGGACTGCTGATTATCGCGGTACCCATTACGCTGGGCTCCGCGGGGCTCCAGCTTCTGACCATGCTGGAAACCAAAATCTATATGGGACGGCTTCTGGCCAACGGCATGACCCAGAGCAACGCGGACGTTGTCCGGGGCATCTACGGCATGACCCAGACGATTTTCAATATGCCCTGCGCCTTTATCCCCGCTATCACCATCAGCATCATTCCCGCCATCACCAGCCAGCTGACCCTCCTGCGTTATGAAGAGGCACAGCAGACGGAGGAGTCCGCTGCCCGGGTCACCGGTCTTATCGCCATGCCCTGCGCCATCGGCCTGGCGGTCCTGGCGGAGCCCATTACCGCCCTGCTGGGGCTTTACTCCGGGGAGAAGCTGATTCTCGCCACCAGTCTCATGCGCGTTCTGGCCATTACCATTATTTTTGACTCCGTGGTACTGGTGACCACCGCCATTATGCAGGCCCACGGCCATGCTGTGCGCCCCGTGATCAATATGCTCTGCGGCGGGCTTCTGAAGCTGCTGGCAGTGTACATTCTCACCGGCAACCCCAACATCGGTATTCTCGGCACGCCCATTGGCACGCTGGTATGCTACGCCATGATCTCCGTGCTGAACCTCATTTCTCTCCGGCAGCTGATTCCCCACACCCCCTCCATTGTGCGCAACCTGATCCGTTCCTTCCTGGCAGCCTGCGTTATGGGCGTTTTCTGCTGGGGCGTATGGTTTGGGATGAAGCATCTGGGCATTTCCAGCAGACTGCTGCTGTGCGGTTTGCCCATCGCCGCGGGTGTGCTGGTATACTTTGTCGCCGCGATTTCCATGAAGGCCATCACCCGGGAGGACTGCCTGCTCCTGCCCAAGGGAGAGAAAATCGCAAGGCTTCTCCATCTGTAAGCCGTATACGCCCGTCCTCACCTATTCACTATTCAC
>CAMEIK010000023.1 GCA_945918315.1 uncultured Clostridia bacterium | reverse complement strand
TGCTTTCATGAATCGTGGTGCGCCGAAATGCGCATGGGGATTTTTTGACACACTGTGCCGTTCCCGGTGTTTTTCACCGGGAACGGTTATCTGTATGCTGAAGGAGTATGTCCGGCATACAGGGTGAATCTGGCTTTGTTTCAGAAGCACAATTCGGCGCTTCTGGTTTGTGCAAATATACAGTTTTCGAAAAAAGACTTGTATATACAAACGAAATATGCTAATATAAGCAACAACGGTGCAGTATCCTAGTCAAAGCGGCTATCTTCCAGGAAGGGCCTAAAAATCCTTTGAAGGGCACAGCGATGAAGTCCCTTGTGTCTGCTTTTTACGCCCAGTTTAGGGTGGATGCTGGGGGTTAAGGATTCCGGGCGCGCCCCAACGGCATGGGGCATACGACCCGGTTTCCGTGGAGACTTGGTGTTGTGCGACGGCGGAGAGAACCCGGAAGGGCCTGCCCGCGCACGAGCCAGGAAATGAACCTGCAAGGCAGTGCGCAGAATCGCGTGCTGCGTGCAGCGTAGCCTGCCTTGAGTGAGTATGCGGGGAAAGAGGACCAGGCGGCCGGCGGTCATGGCCATGGCTGCTGCCGTTATCGCTTCTGGAAACCATGCTTGCAAAAGAGGCTAAGATCATAGTACGCTTTGCCGTGGAAAACACCTAGGCTGTCGTAGCTGGGCAGGCAGGGGATTGCAGTACGGTCTAAGTGGCAATCGGGTACCCGGATTGGCAACTTCCGGGCTGAGGAATGAAATGGAAACGGCCTGTGCGGCAACGGCAGGTTTCCTTTGGGGAAAGCCAACCCGACCTAAGCCGTAAGATTTATCCTGCCTGCCGCCGTTTTATACAAATTTTATTCATGCCCCATGCCGAAGTGGCTTGCCGTTGACGCCTTGCCGGTTTCGACATGGGCTTTTTAAAGGAGTATCGCAGTGGCAAAGGCCGATTCCGGCACATCCAGGCGGGAACGCAATAAAACCGTTCGGTGGGTCGTCACAATTTTTATCACAACCATTTTCGTATCGGGTGCCATCAGCCTGATTTCTGACGCGGTCATGGAAAACAGCAGCATTGCCGTGGCCTTTCTGATCCTGCTGGCCATTGTGCTGGTGGGCATTGTGTTCGATGTGATCGGTGTGGCGGTGACCTCCGCCGATGAAAAGCCCTTTCACTCCATGGCGGCCCGGAAGGTACCCGGCGCCAGGGAGGCGATTTCTCTGCTTCGCGGCGCGGAGCGGGTCAGTTCCATCTGCAATGACGTGGTGGGGGATATCTGCGGTGTTGTTTCCGGTTCCGCCTCCGCAACCATTGCCTCCCAGATCCTGACGCATTTTACCTTTTCCTGGCCCCAGGTGGTGTCCTTAGTCATGTCCGCGCTGGTTGCGGCGCTGACTGTGGGGGGCAAAGCCATTGGCAAGACCTTTGCCATTCGGTCCTGCACCGCCATTGTCCACAGCGTGGGTAGGCTGATTTATACCTGGAATCAGTTCCGCATGCTGTTTCGGAAAAAGAAAGAATCATGATAGGTCGTGTCACCATTGAAATTACTGGAGAAAATAAACAGTCATGAAGACCTTCTGCGGCTGAACGACGAGGAACGGGTTCAGCTTTGCCGGGAGATTCGTGAATTTCTTGTCGCAAACGTCAGTCAGACCGGCGGCCATCTTGCCGGAAACTTAGGCGCGGTGGAGCTCACCGTTGCCATTGAGACTGTTTTTAATACAATGGTCGACCGCCTGGTTTTTGACGTTGGTCATCAGTCTTATGTCCATAAGCTGTTGACTGGCCGCCGGGCGGATTTTGCGCATCTGCGGCAGTTTGGGGGCATGTCCGGCTTCCCCAAACCCTCGGAGAGCCCTTCCGACGCCTTTATCGCGGGCCATGCTTCCAGTTCCGTCTCCATTGCTCTGGGTATGGCCAGAGCCCGGACGCTGCTGGGGGAGGACTACCATGTGATCGCCCTCATGGGAGACGGCGCCGCTACCGGCGGTATGTCCTTTGAGGGGCTGAACGACGCTGCTGTCAGCCACGAGCCCATGGTTATCATTCTGAATGATAATGAGATGTCCATCGGGAAAAGCGAGGGCGGTCTGTCCCGGCACCTTTCCCGGATCCGTTCCAGCGAAAACTATCTGCATGCCAAGCAATGGTACCGGGAGGCTATGAAGAAGCTTCCCGGTGGCTACCGGATCTATATCGCCAGCAGCAAGCTGAAAAACCGTCTGAAGCGTTTCCTGCTTCCGGCCACAATGTTTGAAAATATGGGACTGACCTATCTGGGGCCTGTGGACGGGCATAATCTTCCCGGGCTTATCAGTCTGCTTCGATCTGCCCGGGATATGAAGGAGCCGGTCCTTGTCCATGTGGTGACAAAGAAGGGCTGCGGCTATCCTTTCGCGGAGGAGGACCCTGCCAAGTATCACGGCATCGGAAAATTCGACCCGGTTACGGGAAAAAAGCTGGGTCCCAAGGTCCGGACCTTTTCCGATTCCTTCGGTGATACCATGCTGGAGCTTGCTGCCCGGGACCCCAGGGTCTGCGCCATCACTGCTGCCATGCCCGGCGGCACCGGACTGTTAGGCTATATGCGCCGGTATCCCAGGCGGTATTTTGATGTGGGCATCGCGGAGGAACATGCTGTTTCCATGGCGGGCGGCCTTGCGAAGCAGGGCATGGTTCCTGTGGCTGCCATCTACTCCACCTTCCTTCAGCGCTCCTTTGACCAGATTCTTCAGGATGTGTGCATGCTCCATCTGCATGTGGTCCTGGCCATCGACCGTGCCGGCCTGGTGGGCGATGACGGACCCACCCACCATGGCGTGTTTGATGTGGGCTTTCTGCGGATGGCCCCCGGTATGCTGATTCTGGCACCGGTGAACTTTGCCGAGCAGCGGGATATGCTTTGCTGGGCGGTGGAACGCTATGACGGCCCTGTTGCCATCCGGTATCCCCGGGGCACGGAAGGGTCTTATCGGGCATCCGACTGGCAGGGCTCTGCCGAGGTCCAAAACCGGGGCGTGATCGTTTGTCACCGGCAGGGAAGGGATGTGACCCTTCTGACCTACGGCAGCATGCTGGAAAACGTTCTGGAAGCGGCGGAGCTGCTGGAACAGAAAGGTATTTCCGTTTGTGTCCTGCGGCTGCTGACCTTGTCCGTATTTCCCGTGGAGGAGATCCTCAGGAAAATGGCGCCCGGCAGACCGCTGATTGTGGCGGAGGAAGCGGCAGCGGGTTCCGGAATCCGGGAGGCGCTGGCTTTCGAGCTTCGGCAGAAGGATGAAACCTGCCGTGTATCGGGTCTTGACCTGGGGAAGGAATATGTTCCCGGCGGTTCCATGAAGGAGCTGTATCATTTCTGCGGATTGGACGGCGGCTCCATTGCCGCGTTTGCGGAGGGGGTGCTGCGAAATGAAGGTTAAAAAGAGACTGGATGTTCTGTTGACCGAGCTTGGTTACGCCGACAGCCGGAGCAAGGCCCAGGCAATCATTATGAGCGGGCTTGTGTATGTGGATGGACAAAAAGCGGATAAGCCCGGTGTTTCCTTTCCGGAAACCGTATCCATTGAGGTTCGCGGTGCTGCCTGCCCCTATGTGAGCCGGGGGGGCCTGAAGCTGGAGAAGGCCCTGCGGGATTTCGGAATCCGGCCCCAGGACTATGTATGCAGTGACTCCGGCGCTTCCACCGGCGGTTTTACGGACTGCCTTCTGCAGCAGGGTGCGCGGAAGGTCTTTGCCATCGATGTGGGCTATGGCCAGCTGGATTGGAAGATCCGTTCCGATTCCCGGGTAGTGGTGATGGAGCGGACCAATATCCGTTATGTGACACCGGAGCAGCTTGGTGAAAAGCTGGATTTGTCCGTTGTGGATGTGAGTTTTATTTCTCTGAAAATTGTCCTGCCGGTGATCAAGACGCTTCTGAAAGAAACCGGACAGGTGGTCTGCCTGATTAAGCCCCAGTTTGAAGCGGGGAAAGAAAAGGTGGGCAAAAAAGGGGTCGTCCGGGAGAAAAGCACCCACCGGGAAGTGCTGGAAGGGTTCCTTTCCCTGGCAGACAGCCTTTCATTCCGGGTCCTGGGCCTGACCTGGTCCCCGGTCAAGGGGCCGGAGGGTAATATTGAGTTCCTGGCGCATCTGGCCCTGGGCGAGGGCGAAAGCATCCTCCCGAATCCGGAGGAGATTGTGGAGGGCGCCCACAGGGCGCTGGATAAGGGGGGCGAGGAATGAAAAACGTAATCGTGGCCCCGAATCCTTACCGGGACCAGAATTTTGGGACTGCCCGGGAAGCTATGGAGATCCTGAAAAAGGCGGGTATGCAGGTGAAGCTTTGCCTGCCCTTCGAGGTGGACAGAAGCTACGACCTTCCCAAGGACCTGCGGTTTACCCGGCTGGACCGGGAAATGCAGACAGCGGATCTGGTAGTCTGCTTCGGCGGCGACGGGACCATACTGCACATGGCAAAGAGCGCGACCCGGCGGGGAATCCCTCTGCTGGGGGTCAATATCGGCACCATGGGCTTTATGGCGGAGCTGGAAAGCACGGAGCTGGACAAGCTGGCCCTGCTTGGCACGGACAGCTTCACCATCGAAAGCCGCCGGATGCTGGATGTGACGGTGCAGCGGGACCGGGATATTATTTTCCATGATATTTCTCTGAACGATGTGGTGATAACCAAGGGCGCTGTGGCACGGATTGTATATCTCACGGTAAAGTGCGATGGCGTTCAGGCGCTGGAATGCGGCGGCGACGGGCTGATTGTGGCGACCCCCAGCGGGTCCACGGCGTACAGCTTCTCCGCCGGCGGCCCTATTGTGGAGCCGGAGGCGGAGAACATCCTCATTACGCCGATCTGTGCCCACGAGATGGGCGCCCGGTGTATTGTGGCTTCCGACCGCCGGGTCGTGACGGTGGAGCTTGCCCGGAATGCCCGGCGCAACGCCTATCTGTCCGTAGACGGCGGAAAGGCTCTGCGGCTGAATATGGGGGATGTGGCGACGATCCGCCGCTCCAAACTGGAAACAAAGCTTGTGCGGCTCAAGCAGCGCAGCTTTTATGATGTGGTCAACGCGAAATTCAAAAAATAGCGCAATGCTCCGTTAAATTTTAGAAAAAAGAGGGGACGGAAATTGAAAGCAAAAAGACAGGCGAAGATCATGGAGATCATCTCCACCACCAACGTCGAAACTCAGGAGCAGCTTCTTCAGGAACTGCAGGAGGCGGGATTTTCCTGCACCCAGGCGACAATTTCCCGGGACATCAAAGAGCTGAAGATCGTGAAGGAAATGACCAATTTTGGCACATACCGCTATTCTGCCACGGAAAAGGATCTGGGCAATCCCTTCTCCGACAGGCTCAATACCATCTTCCGGGAGTGCATCACAAGCTTTGATTATGCCCAGAATATTGTGGTGATTCATACCCTGCCCGGCCTTGCCAATGCTGCCGCTTCCGCCCTGGATGCCATGAAAGCGGAGTATATTCTGGGAACCTTGGCCGGAGACGACACCGTGGTGGCCATTTTGCGGGACGCCAATTCTGCCGCGGTTTTCTGCGGAGAAATTAAGGCGCTTATCAGTTGACAGAAGGAGGAAGCACCGTGCTGAGTCTGCTGCACATTGAAAATATTGCTGTCATTGAGCAGGCGGATATCTCTTTTGACCGGGGATTCAACGTCCTCACCGGCGAGACCGGCGCGGGCAAATCCATTGTAATTGATGCCATTTCCGCCATTGTTGGAGAACGGGCCTACCGGGATATGATCAGAACCGGCACCCAAAAGGCTTCCGTCCGGGGTGTTTTCACCCAGGTTCCGGAGCTGAGCTGGTTTTCGGAAAACGGGGTGGACTATGACCCGGAGACGGTAATCCAGCGGGAGATTTTTCTGGACGGGAAAAATATCTGCCGTGTCAACGGGTGTCTTGTGACGGTTTCCATTCTCCATAAGCTGGGAATTCAGCTGATTAATATTCACGGACAACACGATTCCGCGGCGCTCTTCGACGAAGAGAACCACCTTTCCTTCCTGGATGCCTTTGCGGGGAATGAAGCCCTCCGGGAAGCGTACCGGGAAAGCTACGATACCGTGGCGGACCTGCGCCGCCAGATTGACCGGATGACCATGGATGAGGGAGAGAAGCTCCGCCGTATGGAGACCCTCAAATACCAGATTGCCGAGATTGAAAAAGCTGCCCCCGAGGCGGGGGAGGATGCGGCTTTGGAGGACCGGCGCAAGATGCTGCAGAACGCGGAAAAGCTCTCTCAGGGGATAGATGAGGCGGTACAGTGCCTCTACGGGGATGATGACAGCGACGGCGCGGCGGGGCTCCTGTCCCAGGCGGAATATGCTTTGGCCCGGCTCAGCCGGTTCAGTGACAGCTTTGCCGCCCTCCATGAAAAGGTTGCGGACCTGAAATATCAGGTGGAGGATGCCGCGGAGGAAGCCCGGGACGCCCGGGATACCCTGAGCTATTCTGCCGACGAACTGGAACGGATCGAGTCCAGGCTGGATGTTCTGCACCGGCTGCGCCGGAAGTACGGCGCCACCTGCGAGGATATCCTTGCCTATCTGGACCGGGCAAAGGCGGAGCTGGATGAAATTGAATTTGCGGACGATCATCTGGAAAAACTGAAAAAGAAGCTGGAGAAGGCGGAGGCCTCCGCCTGGGAGAAGGCGGAAGCCCTGCGGAAAAACCGGCAGGAAAAGGCGGAAGCCATGTCCCGCCGGATTCTATCGGAGCTGACCCAGCTGGATATGCCAAGGGTGCAGTTTTCCTGCCGGTTCCGGGAGCTGGAACTGACGCCGGGCGGCGCGGACGCGGTGGCGTTTTATATGTCTGCCAATGCCGGTGAGGCGCTGAAGCCTTTGAGCAAGGTCGCCTCCGGCGGCGAGCTGGCCCGGATCATGCTTGCCATGAAGAATGTTCTGGCGGAGAAGGACCAGATCGGCTGCCTCATTTTTGATGAGGTGGATACCGGCGTCTCCGGCCGTGCGGCCCAGAAGGTGGCGGAAAAGCTCAAGTCCCTGGCCCGGTTCAAGCAGGTGCTGTGCGTGACCCATCTTCCCCAGCTTGCGGCTCTGGGAGATACCCACCTGCTGATCTCCAAGGCAGAGCGGGGGGGCAGGACCTACACCAGCGTTACCCCCCTGGACCGGGAGGGCCGGAAGAAGGAGCTTGCCCGGATCATCGGCGGCACCCATATTACGGAAACCACCCTGAAAAGCGCGGAGGAAATGCTTCTTTCGCCGGCTGAGGAGCGGAAAGAAAATGGATAAAAGCGATATTGCCGGGTTGGTAATTCTTATTGTCTGCTGCTGGGGCAGCGGGGCAGTGTTTTACGGAATCGGCAGGTGGGCCGCCGGGCGGACAACACCCATGCACTTCTGGGCTGGGAGTGAGGTTGACCCCAAAACCGTTTCCGATATCGCCGCCTATAATCGGGAAAACGGCAGGATGTGGAAGCAGTACAGTCTCTCTTTCTGGCTGGCAGGGATATTGGGCATTGTTGGAATGTGGTATTCCTGGTGCAATATTGCGGCCCTGATTGTGCTGTGCCTTGCCTGTACTGTGGGAATCTGGTGGCTGGTAAAAAGCTACCGGAGAATTCGGAACCGATATTTGGTTTCCTTGGATTCCTGAGCACCCTGAAAACCGCAAAAAGCCGTTTTCGGAGGTTGCCTCTTGACAAAACAGAGGATTTTTGCTAGGATAGGAAAGTCAACACAGTGATGGGATGAAGTAAGCGCCCCCTTTCCTCCAGAGAGTTCCCGGTTGGTGTGAGGGAACAGGAAAGAACGCCCAAATACCTCCCGGAGTGGCCTGCCTGAACATCCAGTAGGGCAGGACGGGGTCGCCCGATACAGCGGTAGGCGTTATCTGACGCCGTGAGGGTGCTGTCCGTGAGGAAGTACCGATGATGAGGTGGTACCGCGCATACTGCGCCCTCTGTCCGAATCTGGACGGAGGGCTTTTTTGCTGCCCGGAAAGGAGAGAACGTATGCTGGAAAATCCCATGGACGTTTTGGAACAGTTTCCCATCCGAAAAACAAAAAAACAGAAACAAGCCTTTCGCGACGCGGTATCGGACTGGCTTTCCCGGAACGGCTACGAATGCCGGGTGGAAACCGGCTCCCTGGGAGCGCGGAATCTTGTGATCGGCGACCCGGAAAAGGCGGCGTTTCTGATCACTGCCCACTATGACACCTGCGCGGCAATGCCGGTCCCCAATCTCATTACGCCCTGCAATGTTGTTCTTTTTGTGTTATATCAGCTTGTTGTCACAGCGGTGATCCTGCTCCCGGCGGTTTTGGCAGGTATAGCCGTGGGATGGCTGGCAGGCAGCGTTCCCGCCGGTCAGCTTGTTTTCCTGATCCTCATATGGGCAAACATTGCCCTGCTGCTCTGCGGACCGGCCAATCCCAGAAATGCCAATGACAACACCTCCGGAGTGGTTACGGTTCTGGAGATTGCCGGAACGATGCCTAAAAACCAGCGGGGTAAGGTGTGCTTTGTTCTGTTTGACCTGGAGGAGATGGGTGTAATCGGCTCCGCGTCCTATCGCAAAGCCCATAAAGCTCAGGTTGAGAAGCAGCTTGTGCTGAATCTGGACTGTGTGGGTGACGGAAATGAACTGATGCTCTTTCCAACCGGAAAGCTGAAAAAGGACCCCAAAAAGATGGCGCTTTTGCGGACCTGCTGCGGCTGTTTCGGGGAAAAGCGGGTATCCTTATTTGAAAAAGGGCTTGCCGTGTATCCCTCGGACCAGAGTAATTTCCCCTACGGTGTGGGCATCTGCGCCTTGCGGAAGGGGAAGCTTGCGCGGTATCTTTCCCGCATTCATACGGGGCGGGATACCATCCTGGAGCAAACAAATGTCAATATTCTGCGGGCCGCTCTGACCAGCCTGGTCAGCCGGTCCCAGTTGGATTAAGAAAGGAAAGAAACTATGAAACTGTATGATGAACTGGTTGCCCGGGGCCTGATTGCCCAGGTGACAAATGAATCGGAAATCCGGGAAATGATCGACAACGGCAAAGCAACCTTTTACATTGGCTTTGACTGCACTGCCGACAGCCTGACTGCCGGCCACTTTATGGCGCTGACTCTGATGAAGCGTCTGCAAATGGCAGGCAACAAGCCCATTGCCCTGATCGGCGGCGGCACCACCATGATCGGCGACCCCTCCGGCCGCAGCGACATGCGCAAGATGCTGACCAAGGAAGATATTGACCACAACGCCGAGTGCTTCAGACGGCAGATGGAACGCTTCATTGAGTTCGGACCCGGCAAGGCTCAGATGGTTAACAACGCCGACTGGCTGCTGAACCTGAACTATGTGGAACTTCTGCGGGAGGTGGGCGCCTGCTTCTCCGTCAACAACATGCTTCGGGCGGAGTGCTACAAGCAGCGTATGGAGAAAGGTCTTTCCTTCCTGGAATTCAACTACATGATTATGCAGTCCTATGACTTCTATCACCTGTTCCAGCACTACGGCTGCAACATGCAGTTCGGCGGCAACGACCAGTGGAGCAATATGCTGGGCGGTACGGAACTGATTCGCAAGAAGCTGGGGCAGGATGCCCACTGCATGACCATCACCCTGCTGACAGACTCCCAGGGCAACAAGATGGGCAAAACCGCCGGCAACGCGGTGTGGCTGGACCCCAACAAGACCAGTCCCTTCGAATTCTACCAGTACTGGCGGAACGTAGCCGATGCCGATGTGATGAAGTGCATCCGGATGCTGACCTTCCTGCCTCTGGAGCAGATTAACGAAATGGATAGCTGGCAGGACGCCAAAATCAACGAGGCGAAGGAAATTCTGGCCTTTGAGCTGACCAAGCTTGTCCACGGCGAGGAAGAGGCTGCCAAGGCCCAGGCCGCCGCGAAAGCCCTGTTTGTAGGCGGCGGAGAAGCGGATATGCCCACCACTGAAATCACGGCCGACAAGCTGACCAACGGCAGAATCGGCATTCTGAATCTGATGGTGGCCTGTAAGCTTGCCTCCTCCAACAAGGAAGCCCGGCGCCTGGTGGAGCAGGGCGGTGTGTTCCTGAATGATGAAAAGGTCGCTGATGCCACGGTGCAGGTCACCGAGGAAGAACTGAAGGCCGGTGTCAAGCTCCGCAAGGGCAAAAAGGTATTCCACAAGGCGGTGCTGGCCTGATGCTGGAGCTGGCAAGACCTGAGGACCGGGCGGCGGTCAATGCCCTGGCCGAACAGGTCCACAGGCTCCATTTGGGCTGGCGTCCGGACCTTTTCCGGATGCCGGAGCAGATGTACCCGGAGGAACGGTTCCGGGAAGCCATCGAAAAGAAGGAGCTTTTCTGCGCCTGGCAGGACGGACAGATTGTTGGCTACATGAATGTCCGTGTGGCGGAGTATGATATCCCGGGCTTTGTTTCCCACCGGGAGCTTGTGATGGAAGAACTGGGGGTCCGGCAGGACTGCCGGGGACAGGGGATCGGCACCCGGATTATGGAGGAAGCCTGTGCCATTGCCAAAGCCTTTGGCTGTACCAGAGTGCGTCTGGGCGCCTACGCGGAAAACGAGGAAGCCCTCGCGTTTTACCGGAAAATGGGCTTTCGCCTTCGCAGTGTGACCTTGGAACGAACCATATAAATTGGGAAAGCACCCGGAGCCCGGGTACTTTCCTCAGCCTGTCAAAAATCCCCTGCGGGGCTTTCTGACAGGGTTTTGCAGGCTGCTG
>CAMEIK010000022.1 GCA_945918315.1 uncultured Clostridia bacterium | reverse complement strand
CAGGAAAAAGACCGGCGCTATGTGATTACATATCAAATACACCCATGATCACAATACCGGCAAAGGTAACTGCGATGCAGGCGTAGTGCTTCAGGCTCAGCTTCTCCTTCAGGAAGATGCGGCTCCAGAGAACGGAGACCATGCAATAGGAGGCAATAATGGGCGCGGCCAGGGTAGCTTCTCCGCTGGCCAGGGCGTAGATGTAGGCCAGTTGTCCGGCGGTTTCAAAGCAGGCGCCGATATACTTGGGGGCTTCCAGCTTGGGCAGAAGCTTCTGCTTCTTAATGATAACGGTGTAGATGAAGCAGGCGATACCGGCGATCAGGAAGGTCAGCTCATAGGCCACATTGGCAGAATCCTCGTTCAGCGTTTCCAGCACCAGGTCATCGGCAAAGGTTCCGGCGGCATCCAGAAGGCAGTAGGCAATGGGAAGCGCCAGAGCAAGCCAGGACTTTGCGTACTTGTAGTTGGAGGCCTCCTGCCGGGCGGCACGCAGCTCCTCGTCTTCGTGGGATTCCACAAAGCCCAGGCCGATGACGCCGGCGCAGGCCAGGAATACGGCCACATACTGGATGGGAGCCATCTCCTCGGCGGTGCCGGAGACAATGGCGATAATGGCAACAAGGGCGCCGGAAGCGTTGCAGATGGGGGAGGAGATGGAAAGCTCAATGTAGCGAAGTCCCACATAGCCCAGGGTCATGGAGCCGATATACAGCAAAGACACGGGAAGATAGGTCCAGATCACTTCCCAGGAAATCTCCACCCCGCCGACAAAGATTTCAAAGGCGGCGTGCAGGCCCATGATCACGCCCACGGCGGTGACCATTTTGAACTGACTGTACTTGTCGAAGGAGTCCCGACAGCCGATCTTGGAGAAGAAGTCCGAACCGGACCAGCACAGCAGAGCGATGATAGAAAACCAGAACCAACTCATGAAAGTAACCTCTCTTTTTCTCTTGTGAAATAAATCTTAACCAAGCGCGACCAGACCGGCATCCACCATTTTCTGCAGGCTCATGAGAATGCCCAGCTTGGCGTGGAACCAGGTCAGACCGCCCTGGAAATAGACGGCATAGGGCGGACGAATGGGGCCGTCGGCGGACAGCTCGATGGAGCTTCCCTGGACGAAAGCGCCGGCGGCCATGATGACCTTATCATTGTAGCCAGGCATGTCCCAGGGCATGGGCGTAGCGTGGGCGTCCACAGGCGCCGCGGCCTGGATGCCCTTGCAGAAGGCAATCATGCCTTCTTCACTGCCCAGCTCCACGGCCTGAATGATGTCGTGGCGGCTTTCCGCGGCGCCCGGAACACAGCGGAAGCCCAGGGGCTCATACAGATTCGCGGCAAAAATGGCGCCTTTCTCCGCTCCGGCTACCACGGTCGGAGCCAGGAAGAACCCCTGGTACAGGGCGGGCATCAGGCCCAGATTCGCACCTACCTCCTGTCCCAATCCGGGGGCGGAGAGACGGAAAGCACAGCGGCTGACGCACCGGGCGGTGCCGCAGATGTAGCCGCCGATAGGAGCAAGGCCGCCGCCGGGATTTTTTATGAGGCTTCCCACGGTCATATCCGCACCCACATCCGAGGGCTCCATGGTTTCCACAAACTCTCCGTAGCAGTTGTCCACCATCACCAGCACATCCGGCTTTACGCCCTTGCAGAAGGCAATCAGCTCCCCGATCTGCTGTACGGAAAAGGTGGGCCGTGTGGCGTAGCCTTTGGAGCGCTGGATGGTAATGAGCTTCGTTTTTTCGTTGATGGCTTCCCGGATGGCGGGGTAGTCAAAACCGCCGTCTGGCAGAAGATCCACCTGCCGGTAGGTTACGCCGTACTCCGCCAGGGAGCAGGGGCTTTCCCGGATGCCGATGACTTCCTGAAGGGTGTCGTAGGGCATACCCACAGGGGAGAGCAGCTCGTCCCCCGGCAGAAGATTCGCACTGAGTGCAACGGTCAGGGCGTGGGTGCCGCAGGTGATCTGCGGGCGGACCAGGGCCGCTTCCGTATGAAATACATCGGCGTACACCCGCTCCAGATTGTCCCGGCCCAGGTCATCATAGCCGTAGCCGGTGGTGGCCGCGAAGCAGGCCGCGCTGACCCGGTTTTTTTGCATGGCGTTGATGACCTTGGCCTGGTTATATTCCGCCACCTTGTCGATGGAGGCAAAACGGTCCTTCAGGCTCTCCAGCACCTTTTCGCCCCGGGCGTACACGGCAGGGGAGATGCCCATTTCCTGATACAGCATTTCTAATTCTTCCATAATCACGTCTCTTTTCTCAAATGATTCAGCATCTTGTCCGCCAGATGGGTAAGCTCCTCCGGCCGGGATACGATGAGCCCCGTATCCGCCTCTCCCAGGATCAGCAGGGTATCTCCCGGCTGAATCCCGAACATTTCCCGGGCTTCCTTGGGAATGACGATCTGTCCCCGGTCACCAACCTTTGCGGTGCCAAAGACTCGCTGGACATTGCTCTTACCCAGAACATGCTTGCCTCCGGGCATAGCATCCCTTCTTTCTTCGCGTTTTCATATTTTTCATATTTTTCACACAAGCGGGATTATACATAATTCCGCTCCGGTTGTCAATACCGGAGCGGAGAAAGTTACAGGGAATAATCGCTTTTCAGGCGGAAACGAATTTCTTCCGCGGCGTGTTCAACAAATGCATCCATTTCCGCTTCCGCGAGGTATGGGTATTCCCGGTCCAGATGCTCCTTTTCCTGACGGTAGAAGGAAGTAATATATTCCCGGCGGTTATCAAAAGCATCGGGACTGAAAAAGTGCAGAAAAGTGTTTTGAAAGCCTACGGCATTTTCGTAAACGGTATATGCACGAAAGTCCGGGTGTTTTTTCAGGAAAAGGAAGTCCAGGTCATACCAGTCCTCTTTGGCTCTTTGAATCAGCCCGTGTTTATCCGCGGCCCATTCCACCGGAAACCGGTTCTTAAGCTGCCCTCCCACCTGATCGGACCAAAGCACGTCCGTAAGCAGGTGGACAAGATAGCCCAGGAAAAAAGAGTATTCTTCTGCCGAATATCCCGCCCGCTTTTCTTCTGAAAAGTGTCGGGCGGTAAAAACCGGAATCTGTATTTTCTTTGGTACGGAATCATCGGCTTTGAAATGGGAAACCACGGGACTGGGGGTAAAGACAGTCCAGTCCTCGTTGGGGATGCCGCTGTCCGGGGCAATATTGCCCACAACAAACTCGGTAGCTTTCAGACCCGGGATTTCATTCAGAAGACGGTCCGCGATCCGCAGGTGAACAATCCAGGAAGCCATTGGTGAAACCTCCCGGCTTAATCTCTGCGCCGGTTACCCCTGTCGCCGAACAGTACGAGGAGCCGCAGAAGCTGGGCCAGAGCGGTAGCGGTGGCGGCAACATAGGTCAGGGCCGCGGCGGTCAGGGTCTTCCTGGCGCCCTTTTGCTCTTCCTCGGTCAGAAGATTTCCGGAGGAAATGGCTTCCATGGCCCGCCGGCTGGCATTAAACTCCACAGGCAGAGTTACAAGCTGAAAGACCAGGGACAGACCGAAGCAGGCGATCCCGGCGTAGACCAGCAGGTAGGAGAAATTCCCCAGATACGAAAGAAGAAGACCGATCAGAATCAGGGGCATTGCCAGCCTGGAGCCCAGATTGGTCACAGGAATTACGGCGGCCCTGAGCTTGATGGGTGCGTAGCTCTGGGCGTACTGTACGGCATGTCCAGCTTCGTGGCAGGCAACACCGATGGCGGCGGTGGAGGTGTTGTCATATACGTTGTCGGACAGGCGGATCACATTGGTTTTCGGGTCGTAGTGGTCTGTGAGGTTTCCGGAGATCCGCTGGATCTTTACTCCCTGGACACCGTTTGCCATAAGCACCCGCTGGGCAGCCTGGGCGCCGGTAATCCGCCGGGAGGACAACTGTGTGGAATACTTTCGAAAGGTACTGTTTACGTTGGCGCTGGCCCACATGGAAAGAATGACACAGGGCAGCACAAGGACCAAATAGGTCCAGTCAAATCCGTAATAATAAGGCATAGCTTAACTCCTTTTCATATAAAAACGGAAAATCCGCTTTTTGTTATTCCACGGGCTCCATGGCTTGGTGCAGGGTTGGGGTGATCGCACCCCGGAAAATGCTGTCTGCCTGAAGATGGAGAGTGTTCAGGGCACCGGTGGTGATAGAAACGTCCACCTGTCCCGCCATAAATAGATCCTGGTCAAAAATAAACTTGATCTCCTTGTCTTCTTTTCCGCCCTGGCGGATAAGGCCGGGGCCCGCATGGATTTTTGCTCTGCATCCACCCCGGATTGCCAGTTCCGCATCGACACCGCAGCGGGTGATGGCACCGGGAGCAACATCATCCTCCCCCAGAGGGCCGAGATAGCAGGGGGAAAACAGCTGGGAGAAAGGAACCTCCTCCAGGTCCAGGGCGGAACGGGAGAAGAAATTCAGATACCGAAGACCGATCCGCTCAAAATAGGCAGGCTTGTAGATCCGGATAAACGCGGCAAGGGGCTTGTCCAGCTTTTGGGCAAAGTCTTCCCAGGAATCATATCGGGAGCAGCTCAGGGAGATAAATCGGCCGGTGAGATTGACTCTCCAGATACCGTCCCGGGAGGAAAACTGATAGTTAATTGTGGCGGGTGGGTTTTCCAGGGTCAGATGACCGGGAGCGCCGGTTATCTTCGGCGCCGGATTTTCCTCTTTCCGGAGAAACTGGGGATAGGCGTCCCGGATAGATTCCTGAAAATCCACCGGCGGATTGGCGCTGATTGCGAGAATTTCCGGGAACCGAAGCTGGCAGATCACCTCTCCAAGAGGATTCCGCCGGTAATGGCAGTGGGATTCATGGGAAAACATGGGCATCGCTCCTCAAAGGCTGATGTTCCTATTATAGCATAACGATGGAAATTGACAAGGGATTTTCTGCACCGGGAGGATAGAAGAAATTGTTCACATTTTGTTCAAATATTGTATGGGCGAAACTGGTATACTCATGCTGGGATGGGGAACCCCGGGAAGGAGGAATGGATATGAAAGATCCGCTGCGGAAGCGCTACCTATATTTTATGCTCGCCGGATTTGGCGCGATCAGTCTGAGCGTCATTCTGTTTTTTATGATTTACCGGCTGCAGGGTATTGGGAATGCTCTGGGATCCATCAGCGCTATTCTGGCACCGTTTCTCTACGGCAGTGTGATCGCTTACCTTCTGCGTCCGATCTGTAATTCCAGCCAGCGCTTTCTGGAGACCCATTTGCCTGGGAAAACGCGGAAAGCAGCTCCGGCTCTTGCGGTTGTCATCAGCCTGATTACCGGGATTCTTGTGGTGTACGCGCTGATTATCATGATCGCGCCCCAGCTTCTGGACAGTATTGTCACCCTGTGGAATATGATTCCCAGCCGGGTCCAGGAATTCATGAATTGGGCGAAGGTCACCTTTGGTGAGGACGAGCGGCTTTATGAGCTTTTCAGCAACGGCTACGAGACCCTGTATGAAGCCCTGGACAATTGGGCAAAGAATACGCTGATGCCCCGGGTCACCAGCATTGTCAGCGGTGTGGGTATGAGCGTGTGGAAGGTCCTGAAATTCCTCTATAATATCCTGATCGGCCTGATTGTGGCTACATACCTGCTCTATGGGCGCAAGCGCTTTGCGCGGCAGTGTGTGCTGATTGTCCGCAGTGTGTTTTCGGAGAAGTGGGCGAATCTGGTGCTGGATGAGGTGGATTTCATAGACCGGATGTTTGGCGGGTTTATTGACGGAAAGCTGATGGACTCTGCCATTATGGGTGTGCTGTGCTACATCGGCTGCTCTCTTCTGCGCATCCCCAACGCGCTTCTGGTTTCTGCCATTGTGGGCGTGACCAACGTGATACCCTTCTTCGGCCCCTTTATCGGCGCTGTTCCATCCACTCTACTGATCCTTATTCAGGATCCTATAAAGGCCCTTTGGTTTGTTGTTTTTATTCTGGTTCTTCAGCAAATTGACGGAAACGTGATCGGCCCCAGGATCCTGGGGGACCGGACGGGACTGTCCGGCTTCTGGGTTATGTTTTCCATTATCCTGTTTGGCGGTATGTGGGGCATTGTAGGTATGGTGATCTGCGTCCCCGTATTCGCGGTATTTTATGACCTGGTCAAGCGCCTGGTTCGCCGGGGCCTGAGGAAGCGGGGGCATCCGGAGCTGTGGGAAAAGTACAAGGCCGATTACCCGGACGATGAAAAGGAAATCCGACAATATACACCGAAAGAAAATCGCGATGAGGAAGGGCTCTGAGACCCTTTCCGTCGGTTATCCAACGTAAGGAGACTTTATCCCATGTACTTCTCAACCATTAAGAACTGTGACATTGCCAACGGGCCCGGTGTCCGTGTGAGCCTCTTTGTTTCCGGCTGCAGGCATCACTGCCCGGGATGCTTCAATGAGGTTGCCTGGGACTTTCATTACGGCGAGCCCTTTACCCAGCAGACCATTGACACGATTCTCGGAATGCTGGCTCCTGCCTACATCAGAGGCCTGACCCTGCTGGGAGGCGAACCTTTTGAGCCGGAGAACCAGGGACCGGTGGTGGAGCTTCTGCGGCAGATGAAAGCAAAATACCCGGACAAGACCATCTGGGCGTTTTCCGGGTACACCTACGAGCAGATCACTTCCGGAAACCTGGGAGCTTGGGATATCACAAAGGAATATCTGGGCTATCTGGACGTTCTGGTGGACGGTCCCTTCATTGAGGCGCGGAAGAATCTCTCCCTCCGGTTCCGGGGATCGGAGAACCAGCGCCAGATCGATATGCCCGCTACCCTTGCCGCTGGGCACATTGTTCTGTGGCAGGATTGGCAGTCGGAGGGAAAGGGGATGCGGAAATGATTCCTGTAAAAAAGCTTCGGGAGGGAGCAAAGCTTCCCACCTTCGGCTCTCAACAGGCGGCGGGGGCGGATCTGTATGCCTGCCTGGAGGAAAGCGTGACTATCCAGCCGGGGCAGACAGCTTTTATTCCCACGGGTCTTTCTATGGCACTGCCGGAGGGATATGTGGGCCTTATCTGTGCCCGCAGCGGCATGGCCTGCAAGATGGGCCTTGCGCCTGCCAATAAGGTTGGGGTCATTGACAGCGATTACCGGGGGGAGTTTATTGTTGCCCTTCTGAATCACGGCAGCGAACCCAGAACCGTCACCCATGGGGACCGGATCGCCCAGCTTATGGTGCTTCCGGTGCTCCATCCCGCTTTCGAAGAAGCAGAAGAGCTTTCCGAAACCACCCGGGGAGCCGGAGGCTTTGGCTCCACAGGAACCCGATAAGGAAGGAGATTTTTATGTACCGAATCATGGAACTGAACCCCCAGCTTCGGGAATTTGCCGGGGACATTGACCTGCGCATGTTCCTGTACCGTGCCACAAAGAGCCGCATTCTTACGGAGGGGCAGACCCTGAATGATTTTGCCAATGCCCACAATTATTACGGCTTCCACAGGACGCAGACCGGCTGGGCCTACCGGGAATGGGCGCCCAGCGCCTACCAGCTGTACCTGGAGGGCGACTTTAACGACTGGAACAAGACAAGTCATCCCCTCCGTCCTCTGGGCAATGGCGACTGGGAGCTGCTGCTGGAGGGGGAGAATGCCCTTTGGGAAGGCTGCCGGGTGAAGACGGTGGTGGATGCCAATATGCAGCGCACGGAGCACATTCCTTTGTATGCCCGCAGGGTGGTGCAGGATCCCAAGACCATCACCTGGTGCGCCGAGGTTACCGATGATCAAAAGCAGTATCCCTGGACGGACGGCGATTTCCGGGGAGAGGATTCTCTGTACATTTACGAAGCCCATGTGGGTATGGCCCAGGAGGAGGGCAGAGTCGGTACCTACCGGGAATTCGCGGACAAGATTTTGCCCAGAATCAAGGACGACGGCTACAATACCGTACAGCTCATGGCCATTATGGAGCATCCCTATTATGGAAGCTTCGGCTATCAGGTGTCCAATTTCTTTGCCGCCTCCAGCTGGTTCGGAAAGCCGGAGGACCTGAAATATCTTGTCAACACCGCTCATTCCCTGGGAATCCGGGTGCTTCTGGATGTGGTTCATTCCCACGCGGTGAAGAATACCGCCGAAGGGATCCATATGTTCGACGGCACGACCTGGCAGTTCTTCCACGACGGCCCCAAGGGGGACCACCCCGCCTGGGGGACCAAATGCTTTGATTACGGCAAGACCGGCGTGCTTCACTTCCTGCTGAGTAACCTGAAATTCTGGATGACAGAGTATCACTTTGACGGCTTCCGGTTTGACGGTGTCACCTCCATGCTGTACCATGACCACGGTCTCGGTACCAATTTTGACAATAATCACAAGTATTTTTCCTACAATACCCATGTGGAGGCGATCACCTATCTTCAGCTTGCCAACGAGCTGATCCGGCAGGTGAATCCAAAGGCCATCACCGTGGCGGAGGATATGTCCGGCATGCCCGGTATGTGCCTGCCCATTGAAGATGGCGGAATCGGCTTTGACTACCGGCTGGGCATGGGCCTTCCGGATATGTGGGTCCGCACGGTAAAGGAAAAGCGGGACGAGGACTGGGACATTTTCAAGATGTGGTGCGACATGTGCCTGCGCCGTCCCGGTGAAAAGACCGTGGCCTATGTGGAAAGCCATGACCAGGCCCTGGTAGGAGACAAGACCATGATTTTCCGTCTGGCGGATGCCGCCATGTATACGGATATGGACAAAGCAACCCACAATCCCGTGATTGACCGTGCCATTGCCCTGCACAAGATGATCCGGCTGTATACCCTGGCGGGGGGCGGCGAAGCCTACCTGAATTTTATGGGCAACGAATTCGGCCACCCCGAGTGGATCGATTTCCCCAGGGAAGGCAACGGCTGGAGCTTCCATTACTGCCGCCGCCAGTGGAGCCTGGTGGAAAACGGGTTCCTGAAATATCAGTGGCTGGGCCGGTTTGATAAGGATATGATTCATCTGACCAAGGATTCCGGCATGTTCCGGCAGCAAATGGGAGATCTGCGGCTGAACGACCCGGCAAGAAAGGTGCTGGCCTTCTACCGCCATGGACTGCTGTTTGCCTTTAACTTCAGCCCGGACAAGTCCTATACGGATGTGAAGATCTCCCTGCCGGCCTATGCCGACTATACGGTCGCTCTCAGCACGGATGACGCGGAGTACGGCGGCCAGGGGCTCATCGGCCACATTGACTATCCTGCCCATGCCGATGAAAAGGGAAATTCCACGGTTACGATTTATCTGCCTGCCCGGACGGCGGTTGTTCTTCGGGAGGGCGCGCCGAAAGCGTTGCCGCCCAAGCCCAAAGCTCCGAAAAAGAGAACCGCGAAAACCGAAAAGACATCCAAAAAGTAAAATTGGCTTTGCCGCCTGTTCCATCCCCAGGAACAGGCGGCAAAACTGTTGAAAAATGAAATGCCATAACGCGATTCTTTGTTGAAAGGGCTGAAAATGACGGAAAGCATATTGAAAAATGCAATTTTAATAAAATCGATATTGCATTTTTTTGGCTAAGAGCATATAATATCCCCGGAAATAATACAGAACAGCCGAAAGGACGATGGAAATGACCCCCTATTCTTGCATGAACAGGAATGAACTGGAGCAGGCCTATCAGACTGCGCTGAATGATTTTGACCGGGTAAAAGCCCTTGGCCTGAAGTTGGATATGTCCCGTGGCAAGCCGAGCAAGGCTCAGCTGGATATGGTAAGCGGTATTCTTACCCAGGTTCAGACAGCGGAGGAATGTATCGATGAGGGCATCGATACCCGAAACTACGGTGAGCTTGCGGGCCTTCCCTGTGCCCGGCGGTACTGGGCGGACATTCTGGACTGCCGTCCGGAGGAAATCTTTGTGGGTGCCGCCGCCAGCCTGAACCTTATGTATGATGTCATCTCCCGTGCCTTCACCCATGGATTGCTTCACAGCGAGCGTCCCTGGTGCAGGGAGGAGAAAGTGAAATTCCTGTGCCCCTGTCCGGGCTATGACCGACATTTTCTGATTACCCAGTCCTTTGGCGCGGAGCTTGTCAATGTTCCCATGACCCCGGATGGGCCGGATATGGATGTGGTGGAGGAACTCGTCAAGGACCCTGCCGTGAAGGGAATCTGGACGGTGCCCAAATACTCCAACCCCGAGGGGATTATTTACAGTGAAGAAACAATCCGCCGCTTTGCGGGTCTGAAGCCTGCCGCTCCGGATTTTATCCTGATGTGGGATAACGCCTACTGCATTCATGAGTTCCGGGGTGAGTACGTACCGTTCCCGGATATGATCCGCCTGTGTGCGGAGGCGGGGAATCCGGATATGGTGGTTGAGTTTGCTTCCACCTCCAAGGTCACCTTTGCCGGCGGCGGTATCTGCTGCATGGCTGCTTCTGAGGATAATATCAAGTATTTCTCCCGCCTGTTTGGTGTGCAGCAGATCTGCCACGATAAGGTCAACCAGCTCCGGCATGTACGGTATCTGAAAGACAAGGCCCATACGCTGGAGATTATGAAGGGTCACGCGGCCATTCTGGAACCCAAATTCCGGACTGTGGCGGATTACCTGAACCGGGAGATCGCTCCTCTGGGGTTTGCTCAGTGGAATGATCCCAAGGGCGGCTACTTTGTGAGCCTGAATACCATGCCCGGTACCGCCAAGCGGGCTCTGGCACTGTGTAAGGAAGCCGGTGTTACCATGACCGGAGCGGGAGCGGCATTCCCCTACGGTGTGGACCCCCAGGACCGGAATATCCGGATTGCTCCCAGCCTGCCGCCGGTTTCGGAACTGGAGAAGGCCATGGAGATTTTCTGCACCTGCCTGAAGCTGGCGGCACTGGAAAAGCTGCGGGCAGACATGTAATATCCGGCCCGCAATTGTTTCAATCGGTCAGCATTTTCCATTCAATTGACCCTCCGTATGTTTTTTCATACGGAGGGCTTTTACA
>CAMEIK010000021.1 GCA_945918315.1 uncultured Clostridia bacterium | reverse complement strand
CATCCTCATGGTGATGATGGTGTTCGTGCTCCTCGTCATCATGGTGGTGGCAGCACTCCCCGTCCTCGTGATGATGATGGTGCTCATGCTCCTCACCATCATGGTGGCAGCAGCACTCCCCATCCTCGTGGTGATGGTGATGATGTTCGTGCTCTTCTTCCGCTTCCTCGGCTTCCAACCTCTCAAGTTCCATTTTCGCAAGATCCGCGGCCAGGGAAGCTTTTCCCTCCATGGCAGCAATCAACTGCTCACCGGTGAGCTGGTCCCAGGGCGTGGTGACGACGGTAGCAACACTGTTATGCTCCCGGAGCATGGCCACCGCCCCGTCCAGCTTGGCCTGAGGAATGGAATCCGTGCGGGAGAGAATGATAGTGGAAGCCGTCTCCACCTGGTTATTATAGAACTCACCAAAATTCTTCATATAGACCTTAACCTTGCCGGCGTCCGCAACGGCAACGGTATAGCCCAGGGTAACATTTTCGCCGGTGACACGGTTCACGGCGCCGATCACATCGGACAGCTTGCCCACACCGGAGGGCTCAATCAGGATTCGGTCCGGCGCATACTCCCGAATGACCCGTTTCAGCGCCTCGCCAAAATCGCCTACCAGCGAGCAGCAAATGCAGCCGGAGTTCATTTCGGTAATGTTGATGCCCGCATCCTGCAGGAAGCCGCCGTCAATGCCGATTTCACCGAACTCGTTCTCGATAAGAACCAGCTTCTGGCCCTTGTAGCCTTCGGCGATCATTTTCTTAATGAGGGTCGTTTTGCCCGCGCCGAGAAAACCGGAATAAATATCAACTTTTGTCATATTTTACACCTTCTGTATAGAATGATTCTTTTTGTATTATACCACTTCTTGTCAACTGTTACAAGAGCAGTTCCCCGGAAATCCCGGAATCATGCGAAAAGAATTCCTCGAAGCCGGAATCCAACGGTTACTTGAGAGCTTCCCGATTCGACAGATTCCCCTTGAAAAGGACAAGCTCTCGGGGGTAAACTGATGTACAGGCAGAGGATCCCCCCAGATATGCGACATTCTGCCAAAACGCCGCCCCGGTTCTCCCCCGGGACGGCGCTTCTTTCAGGAATATGCTTCAAAAGACGGGTATCAGCAGTATTTGACCGGGAGCAGGCTCTCCTTCCAGATCGTTTGCTTTTTTGATTGCTTCCACCGTTGACCCGGCCTTTTTAGCCATATCCCATAGCCGGGTTCCGTCGGCGCGGCGCAATACAATGGAAGGCCGGTCCGGATTTTTCCCTTGTTCCTCGCCAAGCTCAAGCCCCAGTACCATGGGAATCCCCCTGCCTGCTTCCGAGGTAATCCGTACGGGAAGCTCCGCCCGAAAGGCCATCGAACCATTGCCGAAGCTGACCTGGGGCTCACCGGGTTTTTCGGGGATTGCGGTAACACGGGCAGCCTCATCGGCATGTATATTCCGCTCTGTCTCGTACCTGCCTCCCACAGTCTGAAGTTCTCCGCTGTCATTGTAGTACAGCGTTTGGAAGGAACCCGGGCACACCAGATTCACACCGTTATCGGTTCTCCTCTGCTGGGGGAAATCCGGAAGAATTCGGGTGTCAACTTCCCTGCCCCCCTGAGCGGGCACCATCTGCTCCACAAAGATGTTCTCATTTCTGCAGTCAAGAATCACCGGAAGATTCGCTTCCGTCCGCTCCATGTTCAGCTCCCGCCCGATGCTGTACGCATCCTCAACGGTCTCCAAAATAGAAGGTTCTTCCACCACATACTGGCCCAGAAGTCCTGCCTTCAGCCGAAGCTTGCCCTCATCGTCCAAATCAAGCTCCAGCTCCGTGACGGCCGGAATCATATTTGCCTGGGCTTCATTGCCAAAGCTTCCCTCCAGGTCTGCGAACTGGGAAAACGGGAGAAGAAAATCCTGTGCGGATACCAGCCCATCTTCTCCGGTGTAGAGCACATGCAGGTTCCCGTTTCCCCGGAACGCAATCTTGTTTCCCATGACTCGCTGCTCCTGGATTTCCGGCATCATCGAACAATAGAGCACCTTTTCCGCTCCAACCGGTGTCAGCTCTTCCTCCAGGAAAAACGCCTTCTCCCCCGCCTCTCTGGGGAGCAAAACAGGGTACTTCGAACGCAGCAGTTCAACCCCCTCCGGAATCTGGCCCGGCGTGGAAATCTCCGCCTGACTGGGAACCATCGCTTCCGCCATTGCGGCGACACCGCAGCGTACCATGACTTTTCGCGGGGAAACAGACCGGGCATCTACAAATCGAACCAGGCACTTTGCACGAATTTTTCCCTCAGGAGTATTGTCCGGCAGATCCCACTTCATCTGGAATGGGATCCAGGTATTCAATATCCGCGAAGGCCCCCCATCTTCCGGCGCGTACAGAACCCATACCATAACACCGCCCGTCAGAAGGATGCTGTCCATGCACCACTCCTTCCCCCGCAGGATTTCCTGCCCCCAGGCTGCCTGGATTTTTCCCACATCAGGAAGCCCGTCCGGAAGCTTCAGCTCCTGGGTTGCCTCCACATTTTGGATCTCCCGCACAGGGACGCCCAAGTAAGGCACCTTCTCCTTTTCAAATTCCAGCTCCATAGCGGTTCACTCCTTCTCCCACAGTGATGGTGCATTGTATGCTGCCGGGGACAAGGGTATGCCATCCGATACAGAGGAATCTATCTTTTTGCGGGAACCCTACGGATATCAGCGCCGCTTCATAATCATAAACCCAAAGATTACGAGGCACATTCCGCCGCCTCCGCAGAGAAGCCAGGAACTCAGGCAATGTCCTATCAGAAGTCCCAGGCCAAAGCACGCCAGACTGCATCCGTGGAGGAAATTTCTCCGACACAAAGCACTCACCCCCCGCACAATTCTATGCGGGGGGTGAGGATAATGATTCCATTAGGAAACGCTTATCCGCCCAGATAAGCTTTCTTTACATCCTCGGAGCTTGCCAGCGCCGTGCCGGTACCGCTCAGGGTAATGTTGCCGGTTTCCAGAACATAAGCACGGTCGGCGATCTGCAGCGCTTTCCGGGCATTCTGCTCCACAAGAAGAATGGTGGTGCCGGAAGCGTGGAGCTCCTTAATGATATCAAAGATCTGATCCACAAGGATAGGTGCAAGACCCATGGAAGGCTCATCCAGCATCATAAGCTTAGGCTTGCTCATAAGGGCCCGGGACATGGCAAGCATCTGCTGCTCGCCGCCGGAAAGGGTGCCCGCAATCTGCCTGCGGCGCTCCTTCAAACGGGGGAAGCGTTCAAAAACCTGTGCAATGGAATCCTCAATCTCGCTTTTGGGACGGCTGTAAGCACCCATTTCCAGGTTTTCCCGGACTGTCATATGCTGGAAAATCCGCCGTCCCTCCGGGCACAGAGCCATGCCAAGGGGCACAATTCTGTTGGCAGTCATCCCGGAAATCACCTTGCCCTCAAAAGTCACGGTTCCCGTCTTGGGCTTCATAAGACCCGCGATGGTATTCAGGGTGGTGGATTTTCCCGCGCCGTTGGCGCCGATCAGGGTTACGATTTCACCTTCATTGACCTGAAAGGAAACACCCTTTATTGCATGAATGGAACCATAATACACATTCAGATTCTCTACCTGAAGAAGGCACTTGTTTTCGCTCATTCTTCGTCCTCCCTCTGACGGCCCAGATAGGCCTCAATCACTTCCGGATTCTGCTGGATTTCATCGGCCGTTCCCTTGGCAATCACCTTTCCGAAGTTCAGAACGCAGATACCCTCACAGATACCCATAACCAGATTCATATCGTGCTCAATCAGCATAATCGCAATCTGGAACTGGTCACGGATCTTTATGATGTTTTCCATCAGTTCCTCCGTCTCCTTGGGGTTCATACCGGCGGCAGGCTCGTCCAGCAGCAGAAGACTGGGATTGGTAGCCAGGGCACGGACAATCTCCAGACGGCGCTGGGCGCCGTAAGGAAGACTTCCGGCTTTTTCATTCGCCAGGTCTTCCATATGGAAAATAGACAACAGGTCCATGGCCTTTTCGTGCTGCTTCTTCTCTCCAATCCAATAAGGCGGAAGGCGAAGAACTCCGGAAAACATACCATAAGAAATCTGATTGTGCAGACCAATGCGGACATTGTCCTCTACGGTCATCTGATTGAACAGACGGATATTCTGGAAGGTACGGGCCAGGCCCAATCTGTTTGCCTGCACTGTGTTCATGCCCGCGGTATCCTTGCCATTGACCATAATTGTGCCGGAGGTGGGCTGATACACCTTGGTAAGCAGGTTAAAGACCGTGGTCTTACCGGCACCGTTAGGGCCGATCAATCCGGCAATTTCCGTCTTTCCGATGGTAAGGTTGAAATCGTCCACTGCCCGCAGGCCGCCGAAATCAATGCCCAGATGGCTGCATTCCAGAACGGGACGCTTGCCAAGATCCCGTTCTGGCACAATTGCCCGGGAAGGAAACGGAACCATTTTTGTGTTGGACTTACGCTTCACATTCTCACTCATACAGCCTCACCGCCCTTCTTCCCGGATTTTTCATGGCCTTTTTCCCGGAAAGAAACCAGGAAATTTTTGATGGTCTGGTTATTTGTCAGCAGCATCACCGCGATGAGAACCACGGCATACACAAGCATGCGGTAATCCGCGAAAGCCCGGAGCTTTTCAGGAAGAACATACAGCACGGTTGCCGCGACAATGGAACCTGTAATATTGCCGATTCCGCCGAGAACCACATACACAAGAATCAGAATGGAGGCGTTAAACGAGAAGTTGGCAGGAACCAGTGTGGAATAGTTCAATCCGAAGAGCGCACCGCCCATACCGGCAAGAGCTGCGGAGGTGACAAAGGCCATCATACGGTACTTCGTTACATCAATTCCACAGGATTCCGCCGCGATTTTATTATCCCGAATGGCCATAATCGCGCGGCCGGAGCGGGAGTGGATCAGGTTCAACACCACAAACAGAGTAAACAGGACAAGTAGAAAGCCTGCGGTAAAGGTCGCGATCCGGTTGACACCGGTCGCACCGGTAGGTCCCCGGAACAAAAGCTGGCCGGGAAGATCGGGACGGTTAAAGGAGAAGCGCAGGGCATTTCCATCCAGAGAAATATAGATACAATTGAGCACATTCCGGATGATTTCGCCAAAGGCCAGCGTTACAATCGCAAGGTAGTCGCCCTGCAGTCTCAGAACGGGAATACCGATGAGAAAGCCCATGATGCCCGCCATAATACCGCCTGCCAGAATCGCAAACAGGAGCTGAAGGAGTTCGGAACAGTTGAAAACCTGTTGGGTATACGCGGCGATCACAATACCGGTAAAAGCGCCGATGGACATAAATCCGGCATGGCCAAGGCTCAGCTCACCGGAAATGCCCACGGTCAGATTCAGGGAAACCGCCATCACGATATAGGTACACACAGGAATCAGAAGGGTTTTTGTGGTACGGGGCATGGTACCGGCAGAAATCATGGACTGGCACACAGCAAAGGCGGCAATCACAACCACGTATGGAAGATATTTGTGAACGAGCTTGGAAACAGTTGTCTTTTTCATGCCGGTCACCTCAAACCTTCTCCTGAATCTTCTTGCCAAGCAGACCGGTAGGCCGAACCAGCAGAACAAGAATCAGAACGGCAAATACAAACGCGTCGCCCAGCTCCGAGGATACATAGGCTCTGCCGAGGATTTCAATGACGCCCAGCAGAATACCGCCCACCATGGCACCGGGAATGGAGCCGATCCCGCCGAAAACCGCGGCGGTAAAGGCCTTGATACCGGGCATGGAACCGGTGGTAGGTTTCAGCGTGGGATAAGCAGAGCACATCAGCACGCCCGCAATGGCAGCAAGGGCGGAACCGATGGCAAAGGTGACGGAAATGGTCAGGTCCACATTCACACCCATAAGCTGAGCGGCACCCTTATCCTCCGATACACAGCGCATGGCCCGGCCCATTTTCGAACGCCCAACAAACAGGGAAAGGGCCACCATCACAACCACGGACGCGGCGATGGTAACCATGGATACATAGGATATTTTCAGCTCGCCGCCCATAAGCGTCAGACTTCCCGCGGGGATCACGGTCTGGAAGCTCTTGGGATTGGCTCCCCAGATCATCTGGGCCAAATTCTGGAGAAAATAGCTCATACCGATGGCCGTGATCAGCACGGCAAGGGAGGTTGCCTGCCGCAAAGGCTTGTAGGCAAGGCGCTCAATCAAAATGCCAAGGAGCGTGCACACCGCCATGGAGGCCAGAACACCCACCGCAGGAGGCAGGCCCAGATTATACAGACAGCAGAAGCAGATATAGGCGCCCACCATAATCACATCACCGTGGGCGAAATTCAGCATTTTGGCGATACCATACACCATGGTGTAGCCCAGGGCAATAATCGCGTACACACTGCCCAGGCTGATTCCGCTGATCAGGTTGGACAAGAACATGGTCATATTGTTTTCCCTCTCTTCTATCGTTTTTTCCGAGGTGACAAGCCCCGGTCACTCCCTTATGGGGGTAACCATGGCTTGTCATCCCGGGAGCGGTATGGAACCGGGCGGATCCTTTTCTCTGAAGAGCGGGACCCGCCCGGTTAGATTTTAGTGGAACGGAATTATGATGTCAAGTCCGCATCAGCCAACGGAGGCGTAGGCGCCGTCCTTGATAACATAAGCGGTAGCAACCTTGCTCACACAGCCGTCAGCAGCCCATACCATGCCCTCGCCGGTCAGGCCGGTGTAGGTATAGTTCTGCATCCAGGGGATCATTGCCTTGCAGATATCCTGGGCGCTGGTCTCGGAGGTGAAGCCCAGATCCTGGCAGGCGGCGTAGAAGATGTACATGGCATCATAGGCGTCAGCGGCAAACTGGTTGGGGGTCACACCGTACTTCTCGGTGTAGGTGGAAACAAAGGAGGAAGTCAGTTCGTCAGACTTGTTGGCGTCGAAGGGGGTCAGCATGTAGGACCCCTCAGCCAGAGCGGTGTTGAAGCCTTCCACATCCAGCAGGCCATCCATGCCGTCAACGCCGAAGAACTTGAAGTCATAGCCTGCGGCATCCGCCTGCTGCATGATGGCAACAACAGGGGTATAGTAGATGGGCAGGAAAACCAGGTCGGCACCGGCATTGGCGGCAGCCTGCAGCTGGACGGAGAAGTCCGCGTTGCCGTCATCGGAGAAGGTAGCGTCAGCCACAACCTCCAGGCCGATTTCGGAAGCCTTCGCCATGAAGGACTGGTAAATGCTGGTGGAGTAGTCCTGTGCGTTGTTCCAGATGACAGCAATCTTCTCGCCGACACCCAGGCTCTTGATGGTCTGCGCGGAGGAAGCGCCCTGGTTGGGGTCAGTGAAGCAGACCTGATAGACATTGTCCTTGCCTTCGTTGACGACGGGGTTGGAAGCGGAGGGAGTCAGTACAAAGACACGCTCTTCATAGGCAACATCCGCGACAGCGGCGCAGGCGCCGGAGGTAGTGGTGCCCAGCAGAACCTGCATACCCTTCTCCATTTCCGTGTTGTAAGCGTTGACAGCCATGGTGGGGTCACCCTGGTCATCCTCGCTCAGCAGCTCGAACTGCAGGCCGCCCTTGGCGTTGATTTCGTCGATTGCGATCTGAATGCCGTTGGCAACAGCGCTGCCGTAGATGGCGTAGTCACCGGTCAGAGGTCCAATCGCGCCGACCTTGATGGCACCAGTGGCAGCCTTTTTGGAAGAACAGCCGGCGAACATTCCCAGTACCATGGCAGCAGCCATAATGAGTGCAAATACCTTTTTCATTTTCAAATCTCCTTTTCTTGCGTTTCTTACAATAAAAAAACGGTACCGCTTCCGGTAACCGTTTCTTCCCGTTCCAGAAGCCCCGGTTACGCGTATTGACCCAGAATTACCAGGCTAATTACGCAAATGGACACTACCAGCAAAATGGCAGTGTCCAGTAGGCTATCAAGGCGCGCAGAGGTACAGGCCGCTGCGCAGCAGCTGCCGAAAGTGTAGGATTCAGAAAAACCGTAAGCCCGCATTTCAATGTACCTCCTCTTGAAGTTGTCCATATTGTATCTCAGTGGAGGACATTTGTCAACGAGACAAACACCACATATTTTCCCTCTGTTTTTTCTTCTTTTTGTACAGAACAGACAATATCTGTCAGAGCCTTACTCTGCGTCCAGCACTGCCTTGCAGGCGGCAAGGACGGGGGCAATCACCGGAACGCAGGCCGCTCTTCCATATCCGCCGTTTTCCACCACCACGACAAATGCAAGAGGGTATTCCTCGTTCATGACGAAACCGGCAAACATGGCATTGGAGGTCTTCCCGCCGCCCAGCTGACTGGTACCGGACTTGGCACAAACCTGAAGGCCCGGGAAATTGTCATCGCCGTAAATGGACTGCACGTTATTGCGCATATAGCTTTGCAGTGTCCGGGCAATATCCGCCTCCAGGATCCTGTCCGTCGGCGTCGGTTCCGCCAGGTAGGTCACTTTTTCCCCGGTCTGAACCTTGGACACAAGGTAGGGATTCACGCCCTTTCCCCCGGAGGCAATGGTGCCCATAAAGGTCATATACCGGCAGGGGTTAATCTGGTCCGTGTGCTGTCCGATACAGCTCCAGGCAAATGACGCTCCGCCCGCGTCCTCAATGTCGTAGTTCCCCGCCACCGCGGTCACACCGTCAAAGGTCAGAGGCTCCGTCACCTGAAGTTCCTTCACGATCCTGACCATATTCTCCCTGCCCACCAGCTTGGCAATCTGGGCAAAGGCACAGTTGCAGGAGTGAGACAGGGCTCCGGACAGATTCAGCTTTCCATGGGCCGTTTCGCAGGTGACGCTTTCCGTGCCGTAGGAATAGTCTCCCGTACAGGTAAAGGTCATGTTCAGAATATCCGGCACCGTTTCCAGTGCCGCGGCCGTGGTCACAACCTTGAAAATGGAACCGGGAATATAGACGGACTGCAAAAAACGGTTGAGATAGACACCCTCGTAGGCTTCTTCATTGTCGGCATTGATTGCCGGGGGATCGTCCGGGTCATAAGTCGGTGTCGTCAACGCGCAAAGGATCTCCCCCGTTTTGTAGTTATAAACGCCGACAATGCCCTTCCTGCCGTTCATAGCCTCCAGCGCCACATTCTGCACCCGCGCGGAAAGCGTCAGGGTCATGGTCCCTCCCACACCGCCGTAGTCATACACGCCGTTCACAGGGTCAAAGCCGGAAAGCTGCCCCGCGTACTTCGCAATGGCGGAAGCGCTGATATAGCCCTGACGATCTCCCAACCAATGCAGGGTGGACATCCGGGTGGCGGAATTTGGCGAATAGGTTCGGGTACCGTCAATATCCAGAAGAACCTCTCCGGTTCGGTCTGTAATTGTTCCGCAGCCGATGTTTCCTCCGTTAAATACATGAGGGGAACCCACCGTAGATACCCAGGCCCCTGCCTTGGTGGTATACTCAAAAAGAAACAGGCCCAATCCACCCAGAAGCACAGCCAGAAAAACGCCCATAATCCAGGTACGCTTGGTTACTCTATTCATCCTGCTGCCTCCCCTTTTTGCTCAGTTTTACCGCAAAACTGGCATTCTGCCGGGTGTCCGCAGCCTTGACAAAGGCAAGGAGCCCCCAGGATCCGATCATGCTGGTTCCGCCGTTGGAAAGGAACGGAAAGGTCACTCCCGTAAAGGGAAGAATATCCACCGTTCCCAGGCAGTTGAGAATGGTCTGAATCACCAGGATGCCGGCAGCGGTGCAGGCTCCGATGCTGTAAAAGCTGCTGCGGGCCACACGGGCGGTGCGGACCGCGAAAAAGCCGAACACGGCAACACACACTACCAGCATACAGGCCTGAATCAGTCCCCACTCCTCCGAAATCGTGGCAAACACAATATCCGAATCCGCGGCAAACACATTTTTCAGCCAACCGTTTCCGGCTCCCAAACCAAGCAGGCCGCCGGAGGCAATGCACATCAGAGATTTTGTCTGCTGGTAGCCGGCATCCAGGGGGTATTCCCACACATGACGCCACACACTGAAGCGCTGGAGCGCGTGGGGCGCGATGCGCAGTGCCATGACACCGGCAAAAAACAGAGCAGTCACCGCAAGGGCCACTGTACCAAAGCTGCCGGAGCGGAGATAGGCGATAATCAGGAACGTACAGAAAAAAACCAGCGCGGTTCCGAAATCGTTCATGACGGCAAGCAGTCCGCAAATCAGCACCGAGTATCCAATGAACAGGATCAGATTCCGCTTGTTCATGATCCGGTCCATGGTGGAGGCTCCGGCATAGACAAAGCACACCTTCGCAAGCTCCGAAGGCTGCAGGGACATCCCGCCGATAATGAGCCAGTTTTTGGCGCCGTAGTACTCCGTGCCAAAAACCAGCGTCACCGCCAGGAAGCCAACGCCCGCGATAACCGCAAGATAGCGGAATCGCTTTGCCCGCTCCAGATCCCGCAAAGACCATCCAATCATCAGGAAGGTCAGGATGCCCAACCCCAGGGCAAACAGTTGCTTGGTTACCTCGGCAGGCTTCACCGCGGTTATCGCCGCCATACCCATGGTGCACATCAAAAACGCCAGAGTTTCCAGCTCAAAGGATTTCCTGTGAATGATGCAGTAGAAAAAGAAAAGGACCCACTGGGCTGCCGCAATGCCTCCAAACCCTTCCAGCGCAGGCAGGATTGCCGCCTCACGTCCATTCATCAGAAAGGCCAGAACAATCAAGAGCTGAAAAAGCGTCAGCAGAATCAGGTTCGCAACCGTCGCGAAGCTGCCGGAAGCCGACTTCCGGAGCTGGGACTGAAGCATTTCCTGCCGTTGGGTAATAGGCTGAAATTTCATTCTGATTCCGCCGATGGAGATGGAATCCCCCTCTTCCAGAGCGCAGATCTTCACCCGTTCCTTGTTTACATAGGTCCCGTCTCTGGAACCGGCATCGGTAATCGTCCAGCTTCCGTCATCGTATCGGGTGAGAACCGCATGATTCCGGGAAGCTGTGGGGATATCCACAACAATGTCGCAGCTCTTGCTCCTGCCGATCACGTTTTCCCAGTGGGTAATAGGCACCTGCTTTCCGCCGCTCATGGTCAGCCAGCCCCAGATTTCCGGCTCCCGCCGGAAGGTCATCAGCGGGATCGCGCAGCGAAGCAGCAGCAGTCCCGCCGTGATGGGGGCGAAGTACCGAAGAAATCCAATATAGACACCCGCATAGGTTCCACGCACAGCCTGAAGCGATTCCCAAAACGCTTCCCATTGCGTCATAGTCCGCCCCTCCTTTCTTTTGTATCCAGGGCAACACCGCATAAATCGGCAAGGAAGCTCAGCGAGAGATTTTGTGCCGGTT
>CAMEIK010000020.1 GCA_945918315.1 uncultured Clostridia bacterium | reverse complement strand
CTTCCGGGATTTGTTCTGCTATTGAACTTCCACTATGCGAATGGTATCTAATGAATACCCCGATTGACTCATCACTACATCTGCAATGACCGCTACATCCGATTGCTGCAGACCGCCCTCCGGCGAAGAGACCGCAACGGAAATCCCCTCCCCTGTCATGTATGCAACACAATCTTCGTATCCTTTTGCAATGATCAAACTTTCGATCTGGGCTTCACTTAGCGCGGTCTGGACAATGTCTTCCAACTGCATGGCAGACTCAGAGTCCTTGGTTCCCTCTTCCGCGTTATAGTTGATTGCTTCCTGTAACAGATTGACCGCGTTATCCCTGGCCTGCTGACGGGACAGGCGTACAGCCGCAAAATAGTCCTCTGCTGTTGTTGATACATCCTCCCCTGCCGCAATGGCTGCCATGTCCTCACTGAGTACCAAAGTATCATCGTTCATCACTTTTTCATAGTCCAATGTATCCGTCAGATTATCTGCCGCCTTATCCTCTGTATACATCCAGTTCACATAAATTCCGGCACAGACTGTCACTAAAACAGCAGCAGCTACCAGATTTTTCTTCCACACCTTCATAAATACCCTCCTCATTTCATTTTCAGAACAGTTATTCTATCGGAAGTCAGGCCCGTAGCGCCGGCAACCGCCTGGATAATTGCCAGGCGCACAGCCGCGCTGTCAGCGCCCTGGCAGAGGATTATTGCTCCCTGATAGATCGGTGGTATTGTCTGGCGAACCAATCCCACCTGGTCTCTGTGCGAGTCGGTGAGCAAAACTGTATCCTGCCGTATGTTCTCTGATTCTCCGTTTATTTGTGTATCATCATCCGTCTGATATATTGTCCTCTTCCCTGCTGCTTCCGTTAGCAATACACGAACCTTTCCGGCCCCTTGAATTAAGCAAAGAATCTCTTCCAGCGCATCCTGAAGTTCCGTCTGGTTAATTTCTGATTTCTCCTTTTGGATTGGTTCTGCTTCTGTTTTTTCTTTTCCCGGAAGTGTCATGAGAATAATCCCCAGAAATAGAATCAAAACCGGAATAAGGTATTTTTTTCCGTTATCTCCGAGATGGTTTACGATCTTCCGGTAATCCATAGCTGATTCTCCCTTTGTATTCCAAGATCAGATTCAATCACAGTACTGAGTTGATACTGTGTTTCCGACTGGATAGCCCCGGTTATTTCAGCAAAAACAGGAACAGGCTCCCCTCCCTTTTCATCTATGGTCACGCTCACAGCCAGGTCCACCTGAAGCTCTTTTGCTTTGTCCAAGATATATGCCTCACACTCCTGGGATATGATTGCTTTCTGTGCTTCCAGAGAGATTCTTTTTCCTTCTTCCGCTGCGTTCTCTGCCTGGCTGATGTACGCATTCAGGTCCGGCAATTCCGGAAAGCCGATTCCAATCAAAGGTCGCAGTAGGGTAACGGTCATAAACAAACCGCAAAGCATCGTTACGTGCTTTTTGTACGGACTATCCCGACAGAATGCTGTTACAATTCCGCATATAAGTGCTCCTGTCGCCGCAGAAAGAATGTATTGCCGTATTGCTTCCACGATTACCCTGCTCCTTTCATAAAACAAACAGCGCTAATCAGCTGAAGAAAGCAGGCCGCCCCGGTCATACCAAGGATAAGGCCCATAGCTCCTGAAAAGTCCCCAATCAACTCCGATGTTTCTTTTTCATCAAGAACGGCACAGACAGCCTCAGTAAGCTTCAGAATGATATAATGTACCCCTATCCGTAGAAATGGGGCCAGAAAAATTGTAAGAATTACAAAAACTCCGTAAATGCCTGCCGCATTCTTTACAAGTCCGGCACTGACCAGAACCGCCTCCGACGCATTGGCCAGGATTCCTCCAACCACCGGAACAACCGTTGATATCGCCGCTTTTGTTGTTCTTAAGGCTGCGGCATCCGCTGTTCCGCTGATTACACCCGTAATCCCCATATAGGAAATATAAATTGTGATGCTTGTTTTGAGAAACCAGGCAGCTCCATTCCTGAAAAGCTCCTTGACCTTTTTCAGGCTCTGATCCGGTGTTACGCTGTCGGCAGCTGCAAGAGCCAGATACAGATAGACTGCCGGTATCAGTACCCCTGAGAAAACGCTGCACAATATCGTGTCAAAAACCGCCGTACCGGCATACAGTGCCGCAGAACCGGTAATGCCACCTTGCGCTGCCATAGCCGATGCCATAACCGGAAGAAGCAGCTTCCCGTATTCACTGATTTTTTCAATCGTTTCAGTCCCAAGCCGGATTAAAGAATTTGCTGACAAAAACAGTATCGAGCAGATGCAGGCTGAGCACGCAAGCTTTACCGAATATTTTACTTTTTCGGATGCCGATTTCAGAATCGAAGCTGTCATCGCTGATGCCGCCAATGCAACAAAAGCCCTTGCAGCCTCCTTTATATCCGGCCGGAGCAGGGGCAATACATCATTCAGAAGCTCCATTAGCCCCTCTCCAAAGCTTTCCATATGCTTTGGCATGAGGCTTTCCTGCTCCTTGGGAACCTCCGGGGCCGTGATAGACAGGGCGTTTGTTGGCAAAACAAACAACACAAGCACCATAACCGCAAGCAAGAATTTACTCATAATTCTCCCACAATCTTCTGAATCAGGTCCATAAGTGTCGAAAACATTGGAACGGATAGATAAAGAATCACGGCGCCGCCAAGGAGCTGTATGGCTTTGCTCAAAGACGCATTACCGGCATCTGTACAGATCATGGACGATATTTCTGATGCCAACGCTACACCCAGAGCTTTTATGAGGATTGAAAGCATATCCGCTCTCAGATCCCCCAAAGCTTCCAGCTCACTCAAAAAGGAAAAAACAGGCTTTAGATAGGTGACAGTAATTGCCGTTACCATCAGGCAGGCCGCAATGGATACCAGAAGCGAGTATTCCTTGTCCTGTTTTTTCAGCGTCAGGCTAAGAATGCCTGCGATTAGTGACAGGGCTGCTGCTTTCCAAAACAGTTCCATTAAAATTCAAATAATGTCTTTACCAGGTCAAACAGCTCCGCGATTTTCTGTGCAAGCATCATTAAGACAACAACCAGTCCGGCAAGGCTGGTCATCGTCGCCTGTTCCTCTCTGCCCGACCGGGACAGAACCTGGTTCAAAATGGAGACAATGATTCCGATTGCGGCTATTTTAAAGACAAGGTCAATATCCATATTCATATCAATAGAATTGCCAGGGCAATTCCGGCACAGATTCCTAAAGTTCGATAGCTTCGGATTGCGTTTTGTTTTTGCAGTGTAAGCGGCCGCAATTCCCGCTCACACGCGGTTCTGACCTCTTCCAGCCCCCTTAGCTGTCCGGCCAGGTCAAACTTGCCCAAACTACGCCCAAACAACAAAAACAGTCTGCGTATCCGTCTTGAGGGCATCCGTATTTTTTCAATAACAATTTGCATACAGCTTTGTACATCCGGCTCCATCTGACGTTCCAATTCACTCGCCAAAGCAGAAAGAACACGATGGACTACCCCTTCGCACTCGCGAGAGGCTTGTCTGCAAAGCTCCGGAAGCGGAAGAAGCTTGTATTGCAGCTCGCAGGACATGTAGTCCAAAACTCGCAAAAGCTGATATAAGGTCTTCTCCTGTTTCTCATAGGCCATTGCCGCAGAAAAACCAAAGCCGGCACAGCTTCCAATCACTAAGATAACGCCCAGACATTTTATACTCATACCGGCATTCTCTCCTCCCGAAAGGACTTGTCCTTGAGCAGCACGATGCAGGTATCAAAAATTCCGGCTTCCCACAGCGGACGATAAATAGGCCGTCTCCGAAATTCCTCCACAGAACCTGCATGCGCGGTAGCCAAAAGCTTCACGCCGCATCCGGCCGCCTGGCGCAGGGCCGCACAGTCCTCCCCTGCCGTGATCTCATCCACCGCTATGATTTCCGGTCCCATAACCCTCAGGGCCATTTCGATTCCCGTATCCTTTGGGCAGGCTGAAAGAACATCCATTCGTTTTCCCCGCTGAAACCCTGTCGGAAATAGCTCCTCTCTGCTGTCAACCACCGAGACAGAATGCTTCTGAGAGAGTATCCTCGCAAGGTCACGCAGGAGTGTCGTTTTTCCCCATCCAGGCGCTCCTAGAATCAGAACGGATCTCCCCTCTCCACAAATTCCACTGCTGATTCCGGGAAAGTCTCTGGCAATACGAATACAGATTGAACTCAGTGACCGAAAACCAGTCACTTTGCCATCCTTACTGATCATCTGCCCACACAGTCCGATGCGGTGTCCTCCGGAAGCTGTCAAATAGCCCAGGGATTGAGAATCTGCTGCCCAGGGAGAGTACCGGCTTGCTGCATTGATACAAAATTGTATATCCTCTATGGTAATCAGCCTGTCCAGCCAGCGGCTTTGCCCGGATAGCACCAGCTCCGGCGGTGCCCCAATCCGAAGGCGCAGTTCCTGAAGCGTTTCCCGCCCAATGTAGTTCACACGCTCACGCATCCATGGCGGAAGAATGGATAGCAGTTCCTGCCAACGGCACGTCATTTGCATCACTCCTGCAAAAGACTATGCATCCCCCTGCCCAAATATGAAGCGTCATTCATACGACCAAATCCACATCTATTTCAATACTATCCATAGATTTTTATAGGAAGCAATCGTGAACCAGGGCAAGAACGATCGTCTTTTGGAAGTCCATTCGAAGCTCACCGGTATCGTAAGTCAGTATCCTCCGATAGGATTCCCTCCGTCCATATCACATCCATAAGCCCTTTGGGTTTGTATTGATTCATACAGCATAAGAACCCAGTACGATCGAAATTCTCCGATTTATTCTGACACTCGGCAGAATTACGACTCATTTCTGAAGAAAAAAAGCACCAGAAGTAAAAAAGGAAAGCCGGAGGCATTTTGCCTCCGGCCACAAAACAAGATTGAATATGGAAAGGTTTCAGTCTTGAAAGGGCTTCAATCACATCTTTTTGGAAACGCTCTGAATAATACGCTGGCTTGCGGGACTGAACACTACATTGATAATCAGTTCCGGTACAAAATTCACCAGCACCAGACCCGAAAGGATAAACGCGGCAACACCGCCATCCTGGGCCCAGGCTTCCAGCACCGGGCGGAAGAAAGTAAGCATGCAGACAATAAATACACCGGTATTTACCACCGGGCAAACAACAGCAGCGCAGACCATAGACACATAGCCCTTACCGTCCTTCTGTTTCATCACTTTGTACATAAGTCCGGACAGCATGCCAGCCAGAATTCCCTTGCCCATAACCACAAGGAAGCAAAGAATTGGGTTTGCCTGAAGCACCATCTGTCCGCCAGGGTCCGCACCGGTAACGCAGTTAATGAAAACTACTACACCAAAGGTTCCACCAAGCAGCGCACCTGTTTTCGGGCCAAACAGCGCGGCACCGAGAACAATGGGGATCAGAACAAGGGAGAAAGAAAATCCTCCCACAGGCGGAATGATGCCACTTAAGAACTGCATCACCACAACCATGGCCATCAGCAGGGCTACCCCTGCCATCCGTTTGACATTCACGTTTTTCATTTTTTGTTTCCTCCTTGCTGTCCCTCCGGTTATCCGGATGGGATGCATTTTTTACCGACAAAGCGGCTGGTTCTAAACGGGAATCTCCCGGTATAGACTAAATATCCTCTTCCAAATCAGAGAATGTCATCTGCTGCCCATTCCGCATGGCTGCCCATTTTTCCTTTGTAATCAAAATATCTCTGGGCTTTGAACCCTGGAAAGGCCCTACGATCCCTTTCTCCTCCATCTCATCCACAATTCTGGCCGCTCTGGCATATCCCAGCTTCAGACGCCGCTGAAGCATGGAGACGGACGCCTGCCCGGTTTCCAGGATCACATCCACGGCAGCCGGGAGCATTTCATCGCCCTCCAGTTCATCCTCCGTCGGCTCAGGCTCCAGAGTGCCCTTGGACTTCCCTGCCTGCTGGGCTTTCTGCTCAATTTCCTGGATAACCTCCTGACTATAATCTGCCACATAATGGTCCTTGACATATCCCGCGACAGATTCCACTTCACTGTCAGTTACAAAGCAGCCCTGGACGCGGAGTGGTTTGCCGATGCCAATGGGCGCAAAAAGCATGTCGCCCTTACCCACCAGTTTTTCCGCACCCTGAGTATCCAGAATAATTCTGGATTCCATAGCGGACGCAACAGAGAACGCAATTCTGGACGGAATATTCGCCTTCATAAGACCGGTAATCACATCCGCAGATGGCCGTTGCGTAGCAATAATCAGGTGCATTCCGGCAGCCCGGCCCATCTGAGCGATACGGCAGATGGAGTCTTCCACTTCCTTCGCGGCAACCAGCATCAGATCGGCCAACTCGTCAATAATGATGACTACCTGGGGCAGCTTCTGGCCGCCCTCCTCCGCCATTACAATGCTGTTGTAGGACTCCAAATCCCGCACACCCTGATCGGACATCAACTTATATCTGCGAAGCATTTCCGTGACTGCCCACTGCAGAGAACCGGCAGCTTTTTTGGGTTCTGTAACAACCGGAATCAAAAGATGGGGTATGCCGTTATATATCCCCAACTCCACCATCTTGGGGTCAACCATAATCAGTTTGACATCCTCAGGACCGGCCTTGTAGAGGAGACTGATAATGATGGAGTTCATGCATACCGATTTACCGGAACCGGTTGTACCGGCGATGAGCATATGGGGCATTTTCGCAATGTTTCCTACGATACAGGACCCGCCAATATCCTTTCCAACCGCAAAGGAAGTCCTGGATTTGGCCTTTGCAAACTCCGGAGAATCAATAACCTCCCGCAAAGATACCGTAGTAACCGAACGGTTTGGAACCTCAATACCGACAATGGAAATCTTCCCAGGGACAGCAGCGATCCGAACACCGGATGCTCCCAAACTGAGCGCAATATCATCGGCGCAGGATGTAAGCTTATTCAGACGCACACCCTTGTCAAGCTCCACTTCATATCTGGTAACACTGGGCCCCCGAGTAACATTGATAATATGGGCGTCAATCCGGAAGCTTGCCAATGTTTCATTCAGGCGACGGGAATTTTCCCGCATTTCTTCCGTACCGTCGGCGGCTCCCCGAGTCGGCTTCTTTAGCAGGTCAATAGGAGGGAAACAGTAGGGAGCAAGCTTCTGATTCTGATTGCCGGCGATTTCCTGCGCAACCTGTTTCGCGGAAGCTTTTGTCTCTTTGGCGGTAATCTTTTTCTCCTCCTGCATTTTAGGGGCAGACTCCGCTTCTTTTTCCTGCAGGAGTTCCGATTGCTTTACAAACGCGGGGATATCCAGCTCCGGCATTTTCGAGGTCGTCGCTGAGAAGAAAGGTTCTTCATCAACGGTAACCGGGACGCCTCGCTCCGGGGTAGGCTCCTGCTTCCCTTTTGCGGTTCGTCCGGACACAATGATGGGCGCTTCAATATCCAGATCAATCGTGCTCATAACCCCTGCCGCGTTAGCAGGCGTTCCCACGGTAGAAACCGGTTCCTTCTGCTGCGGCAATGCAGGCGTTTTTTGAAGCTGTGGCTGACGCTGTGGCTTATCATCGGATCGCATTGGATTTTCAGCCTGGGGCGCTTTTTCTGCCAAATATGCAGCATCCTGCATAGATGCAGCAGCCTGGGAAGCAGCCAATTTCTTCTCACGCATCTGGCGCTTGTGCTGAATCTGCTTGTTGGCAATATGGTTTACCACAATGGCTGCAGGCTCAATATAGGAGTCATCTCCATCTTCCTGGAAGTCATCCCTGGGCCGGTTTGCAATCGCCCGAACAATGCTGGGAAGTGTGATCTGCATGGCTCCCAACAGGGTAAAAACAGCAAGGGTTCCCAGAAGAATATAGGATATAGGTGTTCCGCACAGCCAGCGCAGGAGCATTGCGATCCCACCGCAGATCACGCCGCCGGTATACCCCTCAACACCGCCCAAATAGAGGTCGGAAATCACCGCGAAACCGGAAGCCATTCCCTGATTCTGCGCAGCCAGATGGAAAATCCCGCCGCAGGAAAGCACAAACAGGAGGACGCAGGTACTGCGCATGGTTACGGCAGTTTTCCGGCAAAACACCTGAATAATAAAAATGTACAGAAGGCCGGGAATAGAAATGAAAAAACCAGCCTTGCCAATCAAGCCCAAAACTACGGACTGAATCACTTTCAGGAGGGCGCCCTCCGGGTTAATGCTGATGACAAGAAACAGAATGAACAGGAACAGGCTGACACAGGAAATAACCGCGTTGATGGGCAGTTTTCGCTCATATTCCGTTGAAACACGGGAAGTTTTCTTTGTGTCAGTGTTATTCTTTCCCGCGTTTTTCGCTTCTGATTTCTTTTTTGAGCCGGAAACAGCCTTTTCAGCGCGGGTGGATTTTTGTTTTTCCGCCATGTAGGTCCTCCTCAAGCCAAGAGATTCAAAATAAACGCAAACAGGGCAGCTCCCCAACAGTAGTAAGCAAACAGTGAATATCCGGCTTCCTCTGCCAGTGCGGAAAGGATACGGATACCAAGATAGGCTCCTGCAAAAGCAGCCACGGCAGAAACCAGATATTTTACAAAAATCAGGAAACTGAAAACCCCCAGGCCCACTGTAACCATTCCGATAATATCGAAAACGATCAATCCGGTTATGACGACAAGCTCCATGAGAAGGGTGATGCTCAGGGCATATGTACGCTCAACGCCGCAGAGGGATCCGATGGAAAGAGACGCCCCGATACCGGAAATACCGGGCAGGACGGAGGCTGCGCCACCGATTCCCATCAGGAGCCCTTCCAACCGGGTCAAAGTCCGGCAGTCCTTATTGCTGCCCGGGAAAAACTGAGGGATATAGAGAATGACACCATTCAGAAACAGCATCACGGAAAGCCATACAGCCTTGTCTCCAATTACCTGACAGCGTTCAAAGAAAAAAAACGCAAAGATAACCGGAATTGCCATCGTACGAACCATTCGGAAATCCATCAACGCCCGGGTATCCAGCGGGCGTTTACGCTTCTTTTTGGGAATCCGTGAAATATGCCTCGCCCGCAGATACCGCAGAATCTGGTTTTGGCAGCTCATATAGACAGCGGCAAAAATGGCCAAGTGAATCAGCAGATCCAATACATGACTGTTATCTTCCGCACCAAAAACCTTCAGCAGCACGATGCTGTGAGCACGGGCGGACACAGGCAAAATCTCTCCAAGTCCCGAAAGCAATCCCATCAGAATGCTTTCCAACCAGTTTAATTCCATGCCCGTCCCTCCTTTTATAAAGCTTTACAGTTTATTATACCATAGATGATGCCGGATTTCCAGTCTTTTTTTAGAAGGCCGCATTCACCAGAAAATGGCGTTTTAAAAAGGAAGGCGGATCTATTCTTCTTTGCCTTTTCTCTTATCGATCATTTTATGCAGCGCTGCCAGCGCATCGTTCAGGCCCCCCAGCTTATCAATCAGACCGGAGGAGACCGCTTCTTTTCCATACAGTATGGTTCCCACATCTGTTGCCATTTCCCCGGTGGCCATCATATACCGTTCAAAATCCTCCCGGGAGATTCTGGAGTTTGAGGTGACAAAGTCAGCGATCTGCTCCTGAATCCGCTGAAAATACCGGAAGGTCTGAGGCGCGCCGACTACCAGCCCCGTCATTCGAACAGGATGGACCGTCATACTGGCCGTCGGTGTAATAAAGGATTTTTTCGTACAGACAGCCAGAGGGATACCAATGGAATGGCCACCGCCAAGGACCAACGATACCGTTGGCTTTTTCATTCCCGCAATCATTTCCGCTATGGCCAATCCCGCTTCAATGTCGCCGCCAACCGTGTTCAGCAGGAGCAGAAGCCCATCTATATCATCACTTTCCTCGATTCCGGCAAGCAGCGGAAGAACATGCTCATACTTGGTGGTCTTTACCGTTTCCGGCGCTACCTGATGCCCTTCCACCTGACCGATGATCGTAAGAGTATAAATGCTTCCCTTACCGGACTTTGTGATATCCGAGCCCAGCTCAACAATCTGAGACTGCTCCTGCTTTTTCATTTCCGGTTCCTTGTTTGCTTCCATCCGTATTTCCTCCTGCATTCATGTGCAAAGTATACCATAGGATAACCGGAAATCCGCAAACAATTCACTCTTGCTTATTCGTAGATTTTATCGTATAATAGACAAGAATGTAGAGTATTACCAAAGGCTAATTGAGGAAGCGGTTTTTTAATGGCAGTGAAAACAAACGCGGTGCGTGTTGTGGAGCAGGCTGGTATTCCCTGCAGAGAAAAGTTTTATGAATACGACGAAAATGATCTCAGTGGTTTAAGCGCCGCCAAAAAGGTGGGGCTTCCCCCGGAGCAGGTGTTCAAAACCCTGGTTGCCCGGGGCGAGAAAACCGGAATCAATGTATTCTGTATTCCTGTATGCTGTGAACTTGACCTGAAGAAAGCCGCAAAGGCCGCAGGAGACAAAAATATGGCGCTGATTCCTGTAAAAGAACTGCTCCCCCTCACCGGCTATATCCGTGGCGGATGCAGTCCCGTGGGTATGAAGAAAAAATATCCCACTTTTCTGGATGAAACGGCGGAGCTTTGGGATGAAATTGCCGTCTCTGCCGGAGCAAGAGGCCACCAGATGATACTCCCGCCTATGGACCTGGCTGAACTGATTGACGCCGGGATTGTGGATATAACAATGTAATTTCAAAGAGAAAGGAATACATATTATGCACTACGAATACAAGACAAAAGGCACCTGTTCCCAGATGATCTTCTTTGACGTTGAAGACGGGAAAGTAAAGAATGTTCAGTTTTTGGGCGGCTGCAATGGTAACCTGAAGGGCATTGGTTCCTTGGTAGAGGGTATGACCCCCGAACAGGTCATCGAAAGGGTCGAAGGCATCCGCTGCGGCATGAAGTCCACCTCCTGCCCCGATCAGCTGGCAAAGGCTCTGAAAGAAGCCCTGGCCAACGGTTAATACTATGTGTCAAAACAAGCCTGCGAGAGAAATCCCGCAGGCTTGTGCTTTGCTATTACTATTCAGTAGCTCGTGTCATTGTAATCAGTGCGCACACTGGTGGGGCAATCTCCTGTTTCTTCAGACAGTTTTCAAACTATGCGTCAAAAATCTGTGTGCTGAAATACTGAAATAAGTTAAAGATACACTTCTATGGATTTTAAGTATCTTCCCTCACTGGGAATATACTCCGGTGCGGCCACAATCCCCCGGGCCACCAATTCCTCATTCACGGAGCCGAAAAGGATATGATAAAGCTCATTGGCGATTTCCAAACGGTTGACATTGTGCCTGACTGCCGTAATATCAATGGTGCCCGCAAGCTCCATCAGCCTATCAGCAAAGGCATCCACCAGGCATTTTTCGGCAATGTCTCCAATCCGCATGATCTCAGTCTGATGCTCCGGCATATAAACGGGAACACAGTAC
>CAMEIK010000019.1 GCA_945918315.1 uncultured Clostridia bacterium | reverse complement strand
AAGCAGGGCAGCCGCCACGGCGGCAACGCCCCCTGCCAGCTTTCCCGCGATCATGGCCGGCAGGATTTCCGGGGCAAAGCCTGCGGCAAACCCCAGATGGTCCCCGAAGACAAAAGCCGCGGAAACGGAAAAGGCAATGCACACCACTTTCCCACGGCTGTTCATATCCTTTACCATCTCAAAAGCGGCAATGGAGTTGGCAAGGCAGGCTACCAGCCCCGCTGCAGCAGCATCGTTGATGCCCAGCAGCTTCCCCACCGCCATGAGGGGCTTTTTAAGAAGCTTCGTCACCGTGTACACCAGGGGAAAGGCCCCGGCGAGGACGATGGCAATGGCTCCCACGGTCTGTAAGCCCTCCGAGATAGGTGCCATGCCGGGAATCAGAACAAAGCCCGTCAGTTCCTCCACAATGGCGGCGGCAAGACCCGCCGTGATCACCGCCACCACGATTTTGCCGAATACCGCGAAGCCCCGTATCATGGCTTCTTCCGCCCGCCACAGTCCCAGGGCAATCAGGGCCCCAATCACCAGAATGGGGGTCAGGTTTCTCAGCACCATCATAGCGGGGTACCCGGCGGCAAGACCTCCCACCAACACTCCCACCGGAATGGTGACCACGCCGCAGAGGATTCCCTTTGCCATGGCGGGCCGGTCCTCCGGCCGGAGGATGCCCATTGCCACGGGAATCGTAAAGACCACAGTGGCACCCAGCATGGAGCCGGTGATAACGCCCCCCAGCAGAGCGGCCCGGGGATCTTCGGTCATCTCCTGAGCCAGAGAGCCGCCGCCCATGTCGCAGGCCAGAATGGTTCCGGCAAACATGGCAGGGTCCGCCCCCAGGAAGCGGTACAGCGGCACCACAACGGGCCGCAGCCAGTTTGCCAGCACCGGGGCCAAACTCACAATTCCCACCATAGCAAGGGCCAGGGAGCCCATGGCAAGGATTCCGTTTTCAAATTCCGTCCCCAGGCCCAGATGGTTCCCCAGAATCCGGTCCGCCGCCCCCAACACCGCAAAGACCGCCATGACGGCAATTAAAATCTGATCGCCGGACATTGGCATTCCTCCTTCTTACTGCCGTTCTTTCACATCCACGATGGCCACCACCGCCGCGTCCACCGGGGCATCCATACAGTACCGGGATGCCACGGTGCCCGTGGCCAGCAGCACCCGGTCCCCGGGGCCCGCTCCCACCTGGTCCGCCGCCACCAGCTCCTCGTCCCCTGTCCGGACCACCAGGAAGGTCTGTCCCTGGAGGCAGGCGGCTTTCCGGGTGGCCCATACCGAGCCTGTTACCGTTCCGATCTTCATTTCGTTCCCTCCAAAATTTCCTTTGCCAGGGGCGTCAGCACCGCCCCCGGGCCGGGGCTTTGGCCCCTGGCCCGGAGCTCCTTTGCCTCCTGGGCGGTAATGAGCCGTTTTCGCCCTCCGTCCGTAAACAGCACGCCCCAGTTTTTCAGCTCCCGCTGGGCTGCCGACAGGCTCCCGGAAAGGGCCCGGTTCCTGGGGCTTTCCGGCAGGCCGGGGGTGTAAAGATACACGGTTTTTCCCTCCGCCAGCGCCGCCAGAACCCGTTCCTCCCGGAACCGCAGCAGCTCCCCCAGGGTCAGGGACCCGATCACCACGGCGTCATAGGGCGGCTCCCGGACATAGATAAAGCCCAGGGCCGCAAGGGGCTCCTGCCCAATCAGCAGCGCTTTCGTCATGGCAGAATTCTCCCCAGGTCCCCGGGGCGGAAGCCGCAGGCGTTGGCCTCGTCATAGTCAAGATGGGCATAGGGGGCAAAGTCATCGCTCACCCGCACCGCCACATGGTGAAAGGTCAAAGGCCGCGCCGTAAAGGTCCGCAGGCTGACCTCCTGGCCTCCCCGGACGCCGAACCGCTCCGCCGCCTCCGGGGTCAGGTGGATATGCCGCCGGGCGGCAATCACCCCGGAATTCAGCCGAATGGTTCCCTCGGGGCCTATGAGTGTCGCTCCCGGGGTGCCCGCCGTGTCCCCCGACAGCCGGACGGGGACATCCAGCCCCAAGACTCTGGCATCCGTCAGGGACACCTCCACCTGGGCTTCCTTTCGTTCCGGTCCCAGCACCGCTACCTCCCGGAATTCCCCCTTGGGCCCCCGAACCGTGACCCGCTCCTTTGCCAGATACTGCCCCGGCTGGGACAGGGGGCGCTTGGGGGTCAGCCGGTGGCCGAACAGGTCCTCCGCCTGCTCTTTGGTTACATGCACATGCCGCCCGGAGGCTTCCAGCTCCACAAACAGCCGCCGGGTGATTTCATCGGTCATCTGCGTAATCGGATCCATATTCGCCCTCCCGGTCATCCATCAGATTATCGCGCATCCAGCTGCTCCAGAATCTTCTGGGTCAGCATTTCCACCAGCGCGGTATTCACCCCCGCCGGTGTTTCTCTTTCCGGTTTTTTCCCGGTGTCCCAAGCCACCCGGCGGATGTTGATAAGGTCCAGAGGGGAGATATTATTGGACGATGAGCTTCCCCCCACGGCACCGCAGCCCAGTGTCAGCGCGGGAAACAGGGCGGTGGTGGCCCCGATGCCTCCCAGGGCCGCCGGGGTGTTCACCAGGAACCGGGACACCGGGATTCTGAGGGCAAACCGGCGGATCACCGCCTCGTCCGTACAATGGATGGCGAAGGTATGACCGCTTCCCTCGTGGCTCAGAACCTCCACCGCCTTCTCCAGCACCGCTTCCTCACTGTCCATGACAAAAAAGGCCAGCACCGGGCAGAGCTTTTCCATGGAGTAGGGACGGGTGGGCCCCGCCTCCTGCTCCCGGGCAACCAGGACCTTCGTCCCGTCAGGGGCGGAAAAGCCCGCTTTCTTTGCCAGCTCCGGGGCGCGTCTTCCCACGATTTCCGGGTTCAATGTTCCGTTGGGACGGAACAGAAGCCCGGCCAGCATCCCGGCTTCCCGGGTGTTCATAAAGTAGAAGCCCTGCTTTTCTCCCTCCTGGCGGACTCGGTCCTCCAGTTCCTTTTCCACAATGATGCTCTGCTCCGAGGCGCATACCGTACCATAGTCAAAGGATTTGGACCGGGCAATGGCAGCCAGTGCCGCCGGTACATCCGCCGAATGGTGAATGTAGGCCGGTCCGTTACCCGCTCCCACGCCGATGGCAGGCTTGCCCGAGGAATAGGCCGCTTTCACCATGGCGGGGCCTCCGGTAGCCAGAATCAGGCGGACCTCCGGCGCTCCCATCAGCTCCCGGCACCCGTCCATGGAGGGGATGCCGAGACAGGCAACGCTGCCCTCCGGCGCCCCTGCCGCCTCCGCCGCCCTGGCAACGATCCGGGCAGCCTGGAACGTGCAGTTAAACGCCTTGGGATGGGGGGAAAAGATCACGGCATTGCCGGATTTCAGGGCGATCATAGCCTTGTAGCACACCGTGGAGGTCGGGTTGGTGCTGGGTACAATGGCGGCAATGACCCCCACAGGGACACCGACCTCCCAAAGCCCCGGTTTTTCCTTTAGTACCCCCACGGTTTTCATATCCTTGATCGCCGCCCACACATCCTTGGACGCGAACAGGTTCTTGGTTTCCTTGTCGCAGACGTTTCCGAAGCCCGTTTCCTTTACCGCCAGCTCCGCCAGGTCCTTTGCCTCCGCCGCGAAGGCTTCCGCCACAGCCTTGACAATGGTGTCCAGCTTTTCCTGAGGCATTCGGGCGAGCACGTTCTGGGCCCGCTCCGCTTTTTTTGCCAGAGACCGGGCCTCCTGCCGGGCCAGCAAATCCTTATCCATTTCCATTGCTACTCACCTCAAAACAGCAGACTGGAGCCGTCTCCGGCCTTTTTTGTCAGATGCCCGTTTTCCACAAAGCCCATTTTTTCCAGCCAGCGTTGAAACTCGGGGATGGCGGTTTTTCCCGTGATCTCCCGCAGGGCCGCCGTCTCCCGGAAGCCGGTGGTCTGATAGTTCAGCATAATATCGTCTCCATGGGGAATGCCCATGAAATAGTTGCAGCCTGCCAGGGTCAGAAGGCTTGCCAGGTTCTCAATATCGTTCTGGTCCGCTTTCATGTGGTTGGTGTAACAGCAGTCGCAGCCCATGGAAACTCCGGTGAGCTTGCCCATAAAGTGATCCTCCAGCCCCGCCCGGGTGACCTGTCGGGCATCGTACAGATACTCCGGCCCGATAAAGCCCACCACGGTATTCACAAGGAAGGGCTGGAACCGCCTGGCAAAGCCGTAGCACCGGGCCTCCATGGTCACCTGGTCCGCGCCGAAGTGGGCATCGGAGGACAGCTCCGACCCCTGGCCCGTCTCGAAATACATGACATTGGGGCCCTCCGCCGTACCCTGGCGCAGCAGCAGCTGCCGGGCCTCCTCCAATGTGGCCGCGGAGAAGCCGAAGGCCGCGTTGCCCTTTTCGCTTCCGGCAATGGACTGGAAAATCAGGTCGCAGGGGGCTCCCGCCCGCACCGCTTTCATCTGGGCGGTGACGTGGGCCAAGACACAGATCTGGGTGGGAATGGCCCAGTGCTCCCGGATTTCCTGGAACCGGCGCAGAATTCTGCCCACCTGCTCGGGAGAATCGGTCACCGGGTTCAGGCCGATTACCGCGTCTCCCGCGCCGAAACTGAGACCCTCCAATGTGGATGCCGTAATGCCGTCGGGGTCGTCGGTGGTGTGGTTGGGCTGCAGGCGGCAGCTCAGGGTCCCCGGCAGACCGATGGTGGTATTGCAGTGGGCGGTGACGGTGATCTTGCTGGCGGCGTAAATGAGGTCCAGGTTCCCCATGAGCTTGCACACCGCCGCCACCATTTCCGAGGTCAGCCCCCGGCTGAGGCGCCGGATGTCTGCCCCGGTGGTGGTTTCCGCGAGAATCCACTCCCGCAGGTCGGACACCGTCCAGCCCTTGATTTTCTCATATTCCGCTTCGTTGACATCGTCCTGAATGATTCTTGTAACCTCGTCCTCCTCATAGGGCACAACGGGATTCTCCCGCAGCTGGCGGAGGGTCACGGCGGAGAGCACCACCTTGGCGGCAATCCGCTCCTGGGCATTTTCCGCCGCCAGTCCCGCCAGCTTGTCCCCGGACTTTTCCTCGTTGGCCTTGGCAAGGACCTGCTTTAAGTCCCGGAATGTGTAGGTTTTCCCCAAAAGGGTGGTTTTCAGTATCATTGGCCAGTCTTCCTTCCTGATTGTGGTTCCGACGCCGCTTTCTCCTGAATCATCAGAAGATACAGTGCGCTACTCAGCCGGTTCATGGCCCGGAGCAGATCCGTCCGGGTCGGGTTCCCCTCCCGATCCGCAAAGGCCTCCGCCGCCAGCAGCTCAGCTTCCCGGGCGGCGCACCGGCACCGGTTCAGCCGGAGGATCACCGGACCGTCCTTGCTCGACGGCATAAAGTGGGGCTGCCCGTAGTAGTCCTGAGGGAAATGGCTTCTGTTCCGGATTTCCGCCTCCGTCATGCCCAGCAGGGGCCTGTCCTCCATGGGCTCCTCCAGCACCTCTCGGCGCAGCAGCTCCCGGACAAAGCCGAGCACCTCCCCCAACTCTTTTTCATACCGGGGACACTCCTGCTGACAAAGCAGCAGCTCTGCCTCCAGGGTGTCCAGCTTCCCCCGGAACCGGATCCGGGGGTGGGTCTTGGGAACCAGGGTGTCCCCGTTCAGATGGGTCATGTGCTCCGGCTTTTCCTCCAGCCAGCCGCCCCCCGGCAGCCGGTATTTTTCCGGTTTTGCCTCCGACGCCGGGAGAATCTCAATTCGCTCCCGGAGGAGGAAATCCCTGGCCCCGCTTGTCAGGGAATCCCCCTTGCCCAGGTAAAACACCCGCTTCCCATCCCGGTTGCGCAGATTCTCCCGGACCGCTTCCAGGGTGTGGAGCATCAGCCCTTACCCTGGGCAGGGGCGGTGCGGGGCTTGGGGAGGATGTTGTCCACCTCCACATGGGGACGGGCAATGACGTGGACGGAAATCAGCTCTCCCACCTTTTCCGCCGCGGCAGCGCCGGCATCGGTGGCCGCCTTCACGGCGCCTACGTCTCCACGGACCATGACGGTGACAAGGCCGCCGCCCACCTGCTCCTTGCCCACCAGCTGGACATTGGCGGATTTTACCATGGCATCCGCCGCTTCAATGGCCCCCACAAGGCCCTTGGTTTCGATCATTCCCAGAGAATTGGTATCCATAGTATGACTTCCTTTCAAAAATGATTGAAAATTGCAAGATTCACGCACCAGCGCGGAAAATTGGAATTTGCCGGCTTCGCCGAATTGACAATTGACAATTGACAGTTGACAATGATTGTGTAAGCAGCGGGACGATTTTGAAATGATTCCACTTGTTTTCAGACATATTTTGTCTTTTTAAAATCATCCCGAAGGGATTCCTTAATTGTCAATTGTCCATTGTCAATTGTCAATTAAATTCCAATTTATCTTTTATCCTTTTTATCGGGGCGCGCGGGCCACCTCTGCCACAGCTTCCCGGAAGGCGGTGCAGGCGGCGTCACAGGCGGACTGGGTGCCGCTGAGAAGCCCGCCGCCGAAGTTTGTCTCGCTGGGCGGGGCGTAGAGCCTGGCAAGGCGCACATCCGCCGCTTTCAGCGCCGCGTCGAGAGCGTACATGCTCTCCAGCGGTGGGGCGATCAGGTAGGCAAGGGCGGTGCCCAGGGGCACGTTTGCCTCCTTTGCCAGAAAGGACCCCACACTGCTCACCGTATGGCTCAGGCAGGGGGCGCCGAAAAGGTCCTCAAAGCCCAGCCGGCTCAGGGCCGAAAGCGCCGCCTCCATACCGCTGCGCACCGCCCCGGGGGTCTTCCCTGCCAGAATCCCGATGACCTCCCCGGCATTGGGGGTGGAGGCATTCCCGGCTCCGGCGTAGAAGCTTCTGCCGTAGGCCACCTCCACCTCCGATGCCTTGGTGGCGGCGTCCAGCGCGATATAGGTGGCGTCATCGCAGTCCGTGGTGATGAGCCCCAACGAGGGAAACCCCTCCGGCGCTCCCAGCGCCGAACACAGGGCGGGAGAGGCGTTTGCCAGATACCGCACCGCAAGCACTTTTACCGGAATCATGCTCCCGCCTCCAGATGCAGGCCCACACCGGAAACCTTTTTCTCCAGAATGGTCCCGATCAGCCCGGCGATGTGGGCCCCCGCCTCCACCGCCGGGGTGCCCTGGGCGTGAATGTTGCTCACCACGGTGCGGCTGGATTCCAGCACTCCGGTGTGGGGCTTGTAGGTGATATAGGCCGACATGCTCTTGTCCGTGACAAGGCCGGGCCGCTCCCCCACCAGCACGCACACCACCTCACAGCCGGTCACATCTCCCACCGCGTCCCCCGCGCCCACCCGGCAGTAGCGGACGAAAACCGGGGTTCCGGCATCGATACCCTTCAGCTTCAGTCCCTCCCGAATGGCTTCCAGGCAGTCCATGGCGTTGGCGGTGATGGCGGCGGAGGACAGGCCGTCCCCCACCACGATCTGCACCCTGGGGGTGCCGGGGACGGCAGAGCGCAGTTTCTTCTTGTTTTCTTCATCGAAGGTCCTGCCCAGGTCCGGGCGGGTCAGGTACTCGTCCTTACTTCGGCACCGGGTCTGCAGCTCCACCATGCCGTTGCGGGAGGCGAAATCCTCGGCCACCTGGGAAAACACCGTGTCCTGGGCGGCGGCATGGTCCGCCCGGAAACGAAGCATGGTGAGCGTCTTATATCTGGCCCCCGCTTTGCCGCAGCCCAGACGGGCCGGGGTCCGCTCTTTGAGGCGGCGAAACCGGTCCGGATCGGCTGCTTCCTCCGTAAGGTAGAGCTTGCGAAGGTCCAGCGCCGTCACATCCGGCACAAAGTCCCCCTCCCGGTACCCTGTATCTCCTGGCTCCGGTCCCGGGTCCCGGGGACGGTAGTCCCCGCCCTTTACCATAGGCTCCTGCCCCATTTCCGACAGCAGCCGCGCCACCATGGCGGATAATTCCTGTTTGTTCATTGTGCACTCCTTCTCCATAAGCGCTTATCCCTGGGTGCTGAGCACCAGTGTTTTGACCACCACCGGGATGGCAGGCCCCAGGGGGGCGGCTACATCCAGGTACGCCCCTTCCGTCAGCTTCACCCGGTCCAGGCACAGAATGGGCCGCCGGGGGCCCAGACGGGCAGCCAGGCTCTGACCCAGAGCCTGGGCCATGTCCGCTTCCAGGCACACATACACCGGCCCCTCCCCAACCCCGGCGGCGATTTCCTCCGCAAGGGCCCTGACCTCCTGGTAACCGGGGCTCCGGACGCCGGGAAGCGCCAGCACCCCGGGGCCCTCCTGCATGGCAAGGGCCCTTTGAATCCGCCGGCCCAGCCCCGGCTCCCCCTGGGACAGGGGCACCGCCGGTATGTTTTTCAGGGGGAACGCAATATTCTGGCTGTACACCGTACTGCCGGAAAGCTGGGCGCTGTGGCATCCGGCGCCGATGACCGTGGCCCGGATGGTCTCCGTTCCCACACGGTACTCCTCCCGGCACAGCCGGCTTTCCCGGATGCACGCCCCCAAGGTCGGCCCCAGGTCCCCGAATTCCAGCCAGTCTCTTTCTCCTTCGATACAGTCGGCAACCCCGCCGGAAAAGGAAAGGGTCAGCCTTTCCTCCCCGGTTCCCGGCAGGGGCAGCGCCGGGGTGCCCCCGGTGGTGAGAGCCGCCAGCAGCCCGTCGGGCTCCCGCAGCCCCGCCGCCATTTCCAAGGCCCGGGTCAGCATCCGGCACACTTCCCTTGCCCGTTCCCGGGTAAGGGCTTCCCCCACCCGGATGTCCGTCAGGCCGGTGAGCACGGGGGAGACATAGGTGACCTCTCCGGTCTTCGTCAGCTTCACCAGCCGTCCACCCACGTTCAGGCACCCGGCAGCGATGATTTTCCCCTCCCGGATCAGGGCCAGATTGCTGGTACCCCCGCCGATGTCCATGTGGAGCACCGTTTTTCCGGTCCGGGCGCTGTACTCTTCCGCCCCGGCCCCCTTGGCAGCCAGGACGCTTTCCAGCTCCGGCCCCGCCGCCGCTACCACGAAATCACCGGCCAGGTCTGCAATCTGTCCCAGCACCGCCCGGGCGTTTTCCTTTCGGCTGGTCTCTCCCGTGATGATGACGGCGCCGGTGTCCACATCCTCCCGCCGCAGTCCCGCTTTTTCGTATTCCTCCCGGATAAGTTTCCCCAACGCCGGGGCATCCATCCGCTGGGCATCCAGCAGGGGCGTAAAATGCACCGGGCTGCGGTACAGAATCTTCCGGTCCGCAATGGTCAGCTCCGGCACGGAAAAGCCGGATGCCTGATTTTCAATGGTCAGCTCCGACACGATCATCTGGGTGGAGGTGGTGCCGATATCCAGCCCCACACTTTTCAGGACCTCAGCCACGGCCAGCCGCCTCCTCCAGAATCCGCCGGATGAGGAACTCCTCGGCAGGCAGGGGGTTTGTTTTGCAGCAGGGGTCTGCCATGGCCGCCGAGACGATCCCCGGCATGTTGCTCCACAGCTCCCGGGGGGAGATCCCCACCTCCGAAAGGGTCTGGGGCAGCTCCAGATCCCTGCGCAGCCTCGCAAGGCCGTTTTTCAGATTCCGCACCGCCACCTGGTCGGCGCTGCCTCCCAGCCCCGCCGCCCGGGCCAGCTCCGCGTATTTGCGCTGGGCGGCGTGGGCGTTGCAGCTGATGACCGGCAGCAGCAAAATGGCGTTCAGCCGCCCATGGGGCACATGGAACAGCCCGCCCAGGCTGTGGGAAATGGCATGGCACAGGCCCAGCCCCCCGTGGGTAAAGGAAAGCCCCGCCATGGTGGAGGCCAGATGGATTTTCAGCCGCACCTCTTTCTGTCCGGCATAGGACGCGGGCAGGGCGGCATAAGCCCCGGCAAAGGCCTCCCGGGCCAGAAGATCCGAGAAGGGCCCGGCGTTCACCGCCACATAGCTTTCCAGGGCGTGGGACAGCACATCGAAGCCCGCGTCGGCAATGAGGGACTTGGGAAGGCTCTCCAGCAGGTCGCTGTCCAAGATCGCCATATCGGGCCGCAGCCGCCTGTCCACCAGCGGGTGCTTCACCCCCTCGTGGGTGAGAATGGCAAAATCCGTCACCTCGGAGCCGGAGCCGGAGGTGGTGGGAATCGCCGCCAGGGGAAAGGTCCCCTGGGAAAAATAGGCCATGGCCTTGGCGCAGTCCATGGCGCTGCCGCCCCCCAGAGCCACCAGCAGGTCCGGGCCAAAGGCCTTCAGCTTGGCCGTGCCCTCCGCCGCCAGGGCCACACTGGGGTCCGGCACAACCCCATCAAAGATCTCCACCGTTTCCCCGCCCGCAGCCTCCGCTACACGCCGGGCCGTTCCGTTCTTCGCGAAGAAGGGGTCCGTAACCAGGAACACCCGCTTCGCCCCGAACTCCTTCAGCGCCGCCACGGCACCGGGCCCAGAGACAATCCGGGTCTCACAGGAGAAAGTTTTCATATTTCGTCCACCGCCTTTTCAAGGCCTAGTATTTCCCAGCCCCACCAATCCATGCGCCCGGATTCCGTTTTTTTCAAAATTGGGGTAGGAAAATGAAAACAAATGTGTTATGATAAAGGGCGAGGTGAAAAAAATGCGGATATTGGGGATCGACCCCGGCTACGGGATCACAGGCTTCGGGCTCATTGAAGCCCAGCGGGCGGATATGCGGCTGCTGCGCTGCGGCGCCATCACTACGCCCCCCAATACGGATTTCCCCTGGCGGCTGGAAGTGATTTACCGGGATATGACGGAGCTTCTGCGGATGGCCCAGCCTGAGGCGGTTGCCATCGAGGAGCTGTTCTTCGGCCACAACGTGACCACCGGCATCAATGTGGCACAGAGCCGGGGCGTGATTCTCCTTGCGGTCCGGCAGGCGGGGGTCCCCATTTTTGAATACAAGCCCATGCAGGTCAAGCAGGCGGTGGTGGGCTACGGCAATGCCAGCAAGCATCAGGTCATGGACATGACCATGCGGCTGCTCAGGCTGGATGCCCTGCCCAAGCCCGACGATGCCGCCGACGCCATTGCCATTGCCCTGTGCCATGCCCGTTCCAGCACCTCCCTGCTGGCCCGGGCAAACCACACCCTGTAACGGAGGAAAAACCATGCTGTATTATGTTTCCGGAACGGTGACCATTCTGGAGCCGGGGCTTGCCGTCATTGACTGCGGCGGCGTGGGCTACGGCTGCCGGGTCACCGCCTACACCGCGGGCCAGCTGAAGCTGAACCAGCCCGCCCGGCTGTATATTACCGAGTCCATCCGGGAGGATGCCTTTGACCTGTACGGCTTTTCCAGCCGGGAGGAGCAGCGGTGTTACGAACTGCTGACCTCCGTAAACGGCGTGGGACCCAAGGCCGCCATGGCCATTCTCTCCTCCGGTGGGCCCCAGAACTTCACCCTGGCCGTCATGACCGGGGATGAAAAAATGCTCACCGCCGCCCAGGGCATCGGCAAAAAGATTGCCCAGCGGATCATTCTGGAATTGAAGGATAAGCTGGGCGGCAGCTCCCAGGAGCTGGATTTCTCCGCCGGCGTCTCCGTTCCCGCCCCCCAGCAGGGAGGCTCCGCCGCTCTGGCCCGGGCTGCCCTTCAGGAGCTGGGCTACTCCCCGGCGGAAATTGCCGCCGCCCTCAAGGGCGCGGACCCCAACGCCTCCACGGAGGAGCTGGTTCGCTACGCCCTCAGAGCCATGGTCATGAAAGGATAG